>NZ_JBFAHW010000059.1:0-66328 GCF_040654355.1 Streptomyces sp. NPDC050704
GTGCCAACTCCCTATCGGGGGTGGGGGGGGCGGGGGGGGTGCCCGGTGCGCACCGGGCACTCCCGCCGCGTCCCACGGTCACGCCGCCGTACAGGTCACGCTCGGGACGCCTCCGTTTCCGGGCGCGCCACCCAGACCGAAGCTCACCGAACCCCCGGTCGGCACACTCCCGTTGTGGGCGGCGTTCGCGGCCGTCACGCTCGCCCCGCTCTGCGTGTACGAGGCGTTCCACATGCTGGTGACCTGCTGGGCGCCGGGCCACGTCCAGGTGACCTTCCACGACTTGATCGGCGTCGTGCCCGAATTGGTCACCTTCACCTCGGCGTTGAAGCCGCCGCCCCAGTCGCTGCTGACGCCGTAGGCGGCGGTGCAGGCCGCCGTGCCCCCGCCCGGATCACCCGGGCCACCGGGATCCGTCCCGCCGCCCGGAAAGCCCGGCGCCTTGATACTCGCCAGGTATCCGTCCTTCACCGTGTCCACGGTCGTCCAGTCGTCCTTCAGGATGCCGCCCGTGTCACCGGAGTTGGGGTTCCACGACCAGAAGGTCCAGGAGATGCTGTCGGCGCCGTACGTGCTCGTGGGCCTGAGGTAGCTCACCAGCGCGGCCAGCCACTTCTGGTCGGTCGTCGACTGGAGGGTCGTACCGAACTCGCCGACCCACACCGGCGCGATGTTCTGCTTGAAGATGTAGCCCCAGTACTTGTCCCAGATGTCGGGCATGTTGGCGGGGAAGGACGGGTCGTCGAACCAGCTCTGGTGGGCCACGCTCGTCGCGTAGTCGTGGGCCGAGTAGACGACCCGGTTCGGGACGTCCAGCTGGACGGGGTACTGGGCGACGCCCATCAGGTTGCCGCCCCACCAGCCCGACACCCCGTTGAACGTCTGCACTCCCTCCACGAAGATCAGCAGCTCGGGGTTGACGGACAGCACCGCGTTCCCGGCGCGCTGGGCGGCCAGCCGCCAGTCCCTCGCCGTGTCGCCGCAGCCCCAACAGGCCGGGTCGTGCGGCTCGTTGTGGAGGTCGATGCCGATCACGGCAGAGCTTCTCTTGTAACGGGCCGCCAGCGCCTTGAGGTTGGCGATCCACGTCGTCTCCGGGACCGCGGACGTGTACCAGAGCGCGGACTGGCCGCCCGCGTCCGGCCGGTGCCGGTCCAGTACGACCTTGAGGCCGCCCTGACCCGCGTACGCCACGATCCTGTCCATGATCTGGAGGGAGCCGAGGCCCTGCAGGTCGGCGTTCTTGCCGCCGGAGAAGTCGATGCTGTTGGGGACGGAGCCGCTCTTGAAGATGTCGTCGCTGTACGGCAGCCGGAGGGTGTTGTAGCCGAGCGACTTCATCTGGTCGATCATGCTCTTGTAGTCGCGTGCCCAGAGGCCGTGCGGGGCGTAGTTGGCGGTCTCGAAGCCGAACCAGTTGATGCCGGCGATCCGTACGGGCTGACCGGCGGCGTCCAGGATCCGGCGGCCGCTGGTGTGCCAGTAGCCGTCACCGGGAGCGGCCTGGGCGACGGCTGTCTTCGCTGCCGCGTCCACGGCGGCCGCGTCTGTCGCCTGGACACCGGCCAGCGGTAACACGAGCGCCGCGGCGGCAGCACACAGCGCTCTTCGCAAGCTGCGGAACATGTCGCTGCTTCCTCTCGGGAGGCGCGGGCCCGGAACGGATGGGAGCGCTCCCACCACACCGCGCACCCCCATGGAAGAGATAGGCCGTGGACACGTCAAGAAGTCGGGCGGCTTTCGGGACATTCGATGTCCCGAAAGCCGCCCGACCGCGACCGGTTCACTCGTGGCTCAGCCCTGGCTCAGTCGTGGCTCACCGCGACTCACCGTGTCTCACCTGCTGAGCTTCTGGAACCTCCGTACCGCCAGCGGAACGAAGATCAGCGTGAGGACCAGCGGCCACACGCCCGCCATCAGCAGGGCGTGCTGCTCCACCCACGAGTCGCCGCTGCCCACCGGCGTGCCGAACAGCTCGCGGGTGGCCGCGGCCGTCGACGAGATGGGGTTCCAGGCCGCGACCGCGCCCAGCCAGTCCGGCATCAGCTGCGGTGCGACGAAGATGCTGGAGATCATCGTCAGCGGGAAGGCGACCGCGAACAGGCCGCCCGCCGCCTCCGGGTTGGGCACGAGCAGGCCGAGCCACACCCCGAGCCAGATCAGCGCGAACCGCAGCCACAGCAGCAGTCCGAAGGCGGCCAGGAAGCCGAGGCCGCCGTCGGGCCGCCAGCCCATGGCGACCGCGGTGAGCATCAGGATCGTCAACTCCGCGCAGGCCACGATGAGATCGGTGACCCCGCGCCCGGCGACCACGGCCGACGGCGCCATCGGCATGGAGCGGAACCGGTCGATGACGCCCTTCTCGGAGTCGTACACGACGAGCGTCGCGGTGTTGATGAACCCGAAGGCCATCGTCATCACGAACATGCCCGGCATCAGGAAGTCCTTGTAGTCACCGCCGCCCGGCACCTTCATCGCGCTGCCGAAAACGTACCCGTACAACAGCACGGACAGGATCGGGAAACCCAACTGCCAGGCGATGTTGATCGGTTGGCGCTGGTAGTGGGTGAGCCCGCGCCGGACGATGTTCCAGCAGTCGGCGAGCACCCAGTACGTACGACTGTGAACGCGAACGCTCGATTCGGCCGGCCCGCTCACCTCCAACGTGCTCATGCCGCGACCCCCTTCGTCTCCTTGGCGTCCTGCGCTTCCTTCGCTTCCGTTGCCCCCGCCGCTTCCGTTGCTTCCGTGCGGTGTCCGGTCAGCCGCAGGAACACGTCGTCGAGGCTGGGCCTGCGCAGCCCGATGTCCTCCACCCGGACGCCCTCGTCCTGAAGTGTGCGCGCCACCTCGGTGAGGGCCGCCACCCGCTCGGTGACCGGTGCGTGCACCCTCAACTCGGTCTCGTCCGACTCGGGTTCGCCGTCCGTGACCCGGGCGACGACCTTCACCGCCCGGGCGAGGTCGGACCGCTCGGCGACGACGACCTCGATCCGGTCGCCGCCCACCGTGTCCTTCAGCCCGTCCGGGGTGTCGTCGGCGATGGCCCGCCCCTGGTCGATCACGGTGATGTGGGAGGCGAGCTTGTCGGCCTCCTCCAGATACTGCGTGGTCAGCAGCACGGTCGTACCGCCGGTCACCAACGCCCGTACGGACTCCCAGACTTCGCCCCGTCCGCGCGGATCGAGCCCGGTCGTCGGCTCGTCCAGGAACAGCACGCTCGGGGTGAGGATCATCGACGCGGCGAGGTCGAGGCGCCGCCGCATACCGCCGCTGTACTTCCCGACTCCCTTGTCGGCGGCGTCGGCCAGGTCGAACTGCTCCAGCAACTCCACCGCCCGCAGCCGCGCCCGGCGCCCGCCCAGGTGGAAGAGCCGCCCGAACATCTCCAGGTTCTGCCGACCGGTGAGCACCTCGTCCACGGCGGCGTACTGACCGGTGAGCCCGATCCGCGCCCGCACCTCCCGCGGCTGCCGTGCCACGTCCAGGCCCGCCACCCGCGCGTGTCCCCCGTCCAGCTTCAGGAGCGTGGCCAGGATGCGCACGGCGGTGGTCTTGCCCGCGCCGTTCGGCCCGAGCAGGCCGTGCACCGTGCCCTCCCGCACCGCCAGGTCGAAACCGTCGAGAGCGCGCTTCTCCCCGTATCTCTTCTCAAGCCCCTCGGCCCGGACCGCGTAACCACCACTCACAGCAGTACTCCTCCACCCCTGAAATCCACCCGGAAGTCCACCCCGAACCCGGGAACCCAGAAAACTGGGTACGCCGTACTCTTTTGAGAGTACACCGTACCCAGTTCTGGCCCAAGGGATTATTCTGAGCCCCATGACAAGCGGCACGACTGGCGGCACGGGTGGCACGGACACCAGCGGGAGCGGCGACATCGTCCGCACCCTCCACCTGCTGTGGGACACGGGGCCGCGCCCCAGCCGCGGCCCCAAACCGGGGCTGACGCTGGACCGGATCGTGGAAGCGGCCGTCCAGGTCGCGGACAGGGACGGCCTGGAGGCGGTGTCGATGCGCCGGATCGCCGCGGAGCTGGGCACCGGCACGATGTCGCTGTACCGGCACGTTCCCGGCAAGGGCGAACTGCTCGACCTGATGCTGGACCGCGTCCAGCGGCCGGGTGACGACATGAGCGTCTTCGGCGAGAACTGGCGCTCGGCCCTTGAGGCCTTCGCCCGCGCGACCCTCGCCCTCTACCAGCGCCACCCCTGGCTGCTCCGGGTCAACAACTCCCGCCCGGTGCTCGGCCCGAGCTCCATGGACGGCATGGAGAAGGTGATCTCCCGTATCAGGCCCATGAGCCTGCGCGACCCCGAACTGGTCTCGGTGGTCATCATGATCGACTCGTACGTCACGGGGGCCGCCCGCACCCAGCTGTACGCCCAGGAGGCGGAACGCCGGACCGGCCTGACGGACACGGAGTTCTGGGCGGCCCAGTCCCCGATCCTGGAGAAGGTCATGACCAGCGGCCGCTACCCCGTGATGGCCTCGCTCTCCGAGGACGCCTTCGGCTCCGACTTCGACCACTTCGAGTTCGGGCTGCAGCGGATCCTGGACGGGCTGGAGGTGCTCGTCGAGCGCGACCGTCGCGACCACGGCGGCCGCGGCGACGGTGGCGACGGTGGCGGCCATCGCGGCGGAGAGTGACAAACCGGGCGTTCGGTGCCTCTATGGAGGCATGAGTACTCCGACTCCGAGCCCCGAGCTCACCCGCTTCGTCAAACAGTGGGCCGTCCTGCTCACCAGCCACAAGAAGGACGGCAGCGGCGTCGGCACCCCCGTCAACATCGCTGTCGAGGGCGACCACGCGTACTTCCGCACCCCGGGCAAGGCATGGAAGACCAAGCGGCTGCGCAACAACCCCGAGGTGGAGATCGCGCCCTCCACCATGCGCGGCGCACCCACCGGACCCGAGATCCACGCACGGGCCCGGCTGCTCGACCACGACAGCGAGGAGGACCGGCACGCGGCGAAGCTCCTGCGCCGCAAGTACCCGCTCACCCATGGCGTGTTCGTGCCGCTCGCCCACAAGGTGATGGGCGCACAGACGCTGCACTACGAGGTACGCGTACGGGACGAGTAGGCGGGGGCGGGCCGGACGACGGGGACCTCTGGTGGCGTCCGGACGGGGACTTCCCAGGGCGAAGTCCGGAGCGCTCAGCCGCGCCGCAGGAGCCGCTTGAGCCCGAAGACGACAGCGAGGGCGACGGCGAGGGCGATCGCGCCCATCTTGAAGTCGGCGTTCGGCCCGTCGCCTCCGTCACCACCGTCGTCACCCGCGGCCGAACCGCCGCCCTCCGAGGGCGACTTGCCGCCGCCCCCAGGCACGTTGCCCGCCTCCACGGAACTCTCGCCCCCCTCGCTCCCGTACAGCAGCGTGGATCCGTCCGGGGTGTACGTCACCGACTCCCCCTGCCCCTGGAGCGGCACGCTCAGCCGGCCCTGCTTCTTCAGTTTCCCGCCGTTCCACTCGTACGCGATGCCGCCGAAGTAGCCGCGTACGGCGAGCTGTTTGCCGTCGGGCGAGAAGGCGCCGTCGGTGACCCAGAGGTCGATGTCGTCGATGCGCTTGAAGGTGTTGGTACCGGAGGTGGAGAGCTGGGCGGGCCCCTCGTACAGTCCGCCCCCGTCCTCGTTCTTCGAGGCGATGTAGACCCGGCCGGTCTTCGGATGCACCATCAGCGCCTCCGCGTCCCGGGCCCCGTCCGCGTACTTCACGTCGTACTGCGTGGCGCGGATCGTCTGGTCCTTCAGCTGCTTGGGTTCGGGAAGTTCGTAGATCCACACGTGGTCCCACGTACCGCCGAGGTTGTCGCCGATGTCGCCGACGTACAGGTTCCCGTCGGGACCGATGGAGATGGCCTCCACGTCCCGGGGGGCGCCCACGCCACTCATGGTGACCGTGGCGACGGTCTCGCCGGTCCTGCTGTCGACGGCGTAGAGGAACGCCCCGTCGTCGCTGTCGTTGTGGGTCCAGTAGACGCCCGGGTGGGCGCGGGAGGCGACGAGTCCGCTGGACTCGGTGATCCGGGGGTCCTTGATCGTGAACCCGTCCGCTCCCTCCGACCCGTCGGCATCGGCGGCAACGGCGGGCGCGGCGAGCACCCCGGCGAGGAGGGCCCCGAAAAGGAACGCAAGCGAGCGACGCATGCCCCAAGACTGCCATCCCCGCCGCCGTTTCAGAGGGCGTGGTCAGCCTCACACCCGGCCGCCACCGGTGATCGTCCATGATGAGCGGATGCTCAGGTTCATGCCCGTCGGCGATTCCATGACCATCGGAAGCGCCGGCGAACACACTTGGCGTTACCGGATGTGGCAGCACCTGCGCGCTACGTACGGCGGACCGTTCGGGATCGTCGGTCCCCGCGAGACGATCTACGACAAGGCCACGGACGCTCCCGGCTCGTACGAGTACGCCGACCCCGACTTCCCCCGCGCCCACCTGGCCGGCTGGGGCGAAGGCTGGATCCACCTGGCCCCGCTGATCGGCGAGGCGGTGCGCTCGTCCGGCGCCGACGTGCTCCTCGTCTCCCTGGGCCTGATCGACCTGGGCTTCTACACGGACGCGGAACAGACAGCTGCGAACGCCCGCACCTTCATCACACAGGCCCGCGCGGCGAACCCCCGCGTGGCGATGGTCCTCCTGCCGGTGATCCCGAACACCCGGGCGGACACGGACGCGCCCTTCGCCGCGGAGGTCACCCGCTTCAACGAACTCCTCGCGAAAGCGGTCGCGGACCTGGACGAGCCCGGGTCCCCGCTTCTCCTGGCCTCTGTCCCCGAGTCCTACGTCATCGGCTCGGACACGTACGACGGCACGCATCCGAACGCCTCGGGCGAGCGCAAACTGGCGGCGGCGTTCGCAGGGGCGATGTACCAGGCGTGGGGCCTGGGCGAGCCGTACGGGGCCGAAACCGCCTGACCGAATCACGGCGTGCCCTGGTCACCGTGCGTATCGTTGTACTGCGCGGCTGCACTCGTCCCAGGGGCAGCCGAGGAGCGCCACGATGACCGTCCTGGAAGACAGGATCGAGATGGCCGACACGAACGCCGATCGCCTGGACCAGTGGTTTGCGCGACTTGAGCGGATGCCCGTCCCCGAGGGAATCAAGGTCGAGATCGTCGGGGGCAACGTCTTCATGACGCCGCAGCGAAGCGTCCATTGGCACATCATCCGGAGGATCGTCAGGGCGTTGGAGGACAGGTTCGGCATGGACGTCGAGGCATTGTCCGACGTGCGGATCGACTTCCCCGGTCACGAGAACGGCTTCTGCCCGGACGTGGTCAAGATGCGCGACGGCGCTACCGATGGCACGGAAGGCCGCCGGCGCCACGAGGATGTCGAATTCGTCGCCGAGGTCATCTCGAAGGGGACGGCCCTGAACGACTACGGCCCCAAGAAAGCCGCCTACGCCCTCGCCGAGGTCCCCGTCTACCTCATCGCCGACCCGTACCAGGGCAAGTGCCACCTCTACACCCAGCCCAAGGACGGGGAGTACATCAGCGAACTCTCCGTCGCCTTCGGCGCGGACATCGACACGACGAACACGCTCCTCGGCCTCACGCTCAGGACGGACGAGTTCCCCCGCGACTGACACCCCGGCAGCCTCGGCCTCACGGTTCGGCGCCGGCGGCCTACCCGCGCGCGGAACGGTGTTGCCTAGAGCGCACTCCACGTCGTTGGCTAGGACCTCATGAAGTACACGCAGCTCGGACGCACAGGTCTCAAGGTCAGCCGGATCGTTCTCGGGACCATGAACTTCGGTCCCCAGACCGACGAGTCGGACAGCCACGCCATCATGGACGCGGCGCTGGACGCGGGAATCAACTACTTCGACACCGCCAACGTGTACGGCTGGGGCGAGAACAAGGGCCGTACCGAATCGATCATCGGGAACTGGTTCGCCAAGGGCGGCGAGCGCCGCGACAAGGTGGTCCTGGCCACCAAGGTCTACGGCAACATGGCCGCCGACGGCACCAGCCCCTGGCCCAACCACGACAAGCTCTCCGCACTCAACATCCGCCGCGCGGTGGATGCGAGCCTGAAGCGTCTTCAGACCGACTACATCGACATCTACCAGTTCCACCACATCGACCGGTCGACTCCCTTCGAGGAGATCTGGCAGGCCGTCGACGTGCTGGTGCAGCAGGGGAAGATCCTGTACGCCGGATCCTCCAACTTCCCCGGCTACAAGATCGCCCAGGCCAACGAGACCGCAGCCCGCCGCGGCGGCACGATCGGCCTCGTCAGCGAGCAGTGCCTCTACAACCTCGCCGAGCGCCGCGCCGAGATGGAGGTCATCCCGGCCGCGCAGGAGTACGGCCTCGGCGTCATCCCCTGGTCGCCGCTGCACGGCGGACTGCTGGGCGGCGTCATCAAGAAGGAGGTCCAGGGCGGCCGACGCGCCTCCGGCCGCTCCGCCGACGCCCTCGCCAACACCGCGACCCGCGCGCAGATCCAGTCCTACGAGGACCTGCTCGACAAACACGGTCTGGAGCCCGGCGAGGCCGCCCTGGCCTGGCTGCTCACCCGCCCCGGCGTCACAGGCCCGATCGTCGGCCCCCGCACCGCCGAACAACTCGACTCCGCCCTACGAGCCGCCGAACTGGAGCTGTCGGACGAGCTCCTGACCGCCCTGGACGAAATCTTCCCGGGCCCGGGCCCCTCCCCAGAGGCCTTCGCCTGGTAGGAGGCGCAGCCCCTACCAGGGGCGCGGGGAACTGCGCGACCAGCCACAACGGGCCCGCAGCCGACAGCCCACGCGCAGTATCCCGGCTCTCCCGGGGGGAACGACCGGTTACCTTCCGACCGCCGCCGCCACGGCAACCACCACGAACATCAGCACAAGTACACCGGCCATGATCCGGTTACGGGTTTTCGGGTCCACACGGTCGAGCGTAACCGGACGCCCTCAGCCACCTCCGCCGAGGGCCCACCGGGTGAGCGCCTCGTAGTGAGGCTGCTCACCCGGTACGCCCGACCTCGGCAGCCGGCTGCGCATCAGGCACAGCTCGCCGACGGTCCAGGTCGGGCCTGCGAAGTCGGCCAGCACGGAGACGTACGGCGCGAGGTCCGCCCCCTCCCGGGCGCGGGCCAGCGTGAGATGCGCCCGGTACCGGTGCCGCTGCTGGTCCCCCGCCACGCCCACCTTCCGGCCCGCCGCCTCCGCCCGCTCCGCGAGCAGCCGCATCGTCCGTACGTCCCCCGCGGCGCCCACCCACAGCGTCCGCTCCCCGAACCGGCCCCCGCCGCGCAGCGACAGCGGGAACGGGTCGGTCCGTCGCGCCGAACGCTCCAGCCGCGCCGACAGCTCCGGTACGAGTTCGTCGGCGACCTCTCCGTAGAACGCGAGCGTGAAGTGCCACCCGGGGCGACCCGTCCAGCGCAGCCCGTCCGCACCGGGCAGTTTCCTCAGCCCGGCCACCACCGAGGCGAGGTCACCGGACACGTCCTCGGGCGGCAGTACGGCGGCGAAGAGTCTCATGGAGCCAGTCTCCCCGCCGGGCGCCTTCACACCCGAGCGTGTCCTGGTCACCATGCGTATCGTTGTACTGCGCGGCTGCGCTCGAACGAGTCGCAGCCGGGGAGGAGCGCCACGATGACCGTCCTTGAAGACAGGATCGAGATGGCCGAAGACAGCGGCGAACTCACGCTCGACGCGATGTTCGAGTGGCTGGAGAAGATGCCCGTCCCCGAGGGAACCAAGGTTGAGATCGTCGGGGGGAACATCTTCATGTCGCCGCAGCGCCACACGCACTGGCGGATCATCTTCAACATCCTCAAGCAGCTGCTCGCCAGGTACCCGGAGGAGCACCTGCTGTCCGACGTCCGCATCGACTTCCCCGGCCACCTCAACGGATTCGCGGCCGATGTGGTAGCCCTCATGGAGGGCTACGAACTGGACGACAAGAGCCGCCTGCGCTACCAGGACGTCGAGTTCGTCGCCGAAGTAATCTCCAAGGACACCGCCCGCAACGACTACGAGCCGAAGAAGGCCGCGTACGCCGCCGCCGAGGTGCCGGTGTACCTGATCGTGGACCCGTACACCGGCCGCTGGCACCTGCACACGCAGCCGAAGGACGGCGAGTACCGGGGCGAGGTCAGCTTCGACTTCGGCGACGAGGTCGACCTGACCGGAACGCCCGTCGACCTCGTCCTCAAGACCGACGAGTTCCCCCGCGACTGAGCCCGGTCGAACCCGGGCGCCCTACGCCACCGTCGCCAACTCCCGTTCGCGCGCCCGCCCCTCCCGCGGGACGAACCGGACCTTCGGGTGGCCGTGGTGCCAGCCCACCGACAGGCGCAGGCCGCCGACGCGGGCCAGAACCAGGCCGACGGTGATCGCGGCCAGGGCCGAGATGACACCGCCGACGGCGAAGCCCACCCGGGGGCCGTACGCGTCCGTGATCCAGCCGACGACGGGTGCCCCCAGCGGCGTACCGCCCATGAAGACCATCATGAACAGGGCCATGACGCGGCCGCGCATGGCGGGGTCGGTGGCCATCTGGACCGAGGTGTTCGCCGTGACGTTGACGGTCAGGCCGAAGATCCCGATCGGGACCATGAGCAGGGCGAACAGCCAGAAGGACGGGGCCAGGGCGGCCACTATCTCTATGACGCCGAACGCCACGGCCGCCGCGATCAGCACGCGCAGCCGGGCCGTGCCGCGCCGGGCGGCGAGCAGTGCGCCCGCGAGGGAGCCGACAGCCATCAGTGTGTTGAAGAGGCTGTACGCGCCCGCGCCCGCGTGGAAGACGTCGTCCGCGTAGGCCGACAGCCAGACCGGGAAGTTGAAGCCGAAGGTGCCGATGAAGCCGACGAGGACGATCGGCCAGATCAGCTCGGGGCGGCCGGCGACATAGCGCAGGCCCTCCCGGAGCTGGCCCTTGCCGCGCGGGGTGCGCTCGACCTCGTGCAGTTCGCGGGAGCGCATCAGGAGCAGGCCGGTGATGGGCGCGATGAACGACAGGCCGTTGAGCAGGAACGCCCAGCCCGTGCCGACGCTCGTGATGAGCAGGCCGGCGACCGCGGGGCCGACCAGGCGCGCGGACTGGAAGTTGGCGGAGTTGAGGCTGACCGCGTTCTGCAGCTGGCCGGGGCCGACCATCTCGGAGACGAAGGACTGGCGGGCCGGGTTGTCGACGACCGTGGCGAGGCCGACGGCGAAGGCGGCGACGTAGACGTGCCAGACCTGGACGTGTCCTGAGATGGTGAGGAAGGCGAGCGCGAGGCCGGTGACGCCCATGGCCGTCTGGGTGGCCAGCAGGGTCGGGCGCTTCGGGAGGCGGTCCACGAGGACTCCGCCGTAGAGGCCGAAGAGCAGCATCGGCAGGAACTGCAGGGCCGTGGTGATGCCGACGGCGGTCGAGGAGCCGGTGATGCTGAGGACCAGCCAGTCCTGGGCGATGCGCTGCATCCAGGTGCCGGTGTTGGAGACGACCTGGCCGGTGAAGAACAGGCGGTAGTTGCGGATCTTCAGCGAGCTGAACATCGACGAGCGGGTCTTGCGGACGGACGGGGAGTCAGGAGCGGAGGGGGATTCGGGCGCGGTCGGGGAGTCGGGAGCGGTCGGGGAATTGTGGGCGGCTGGTCCGGGGGCGGAGTCTGCTCCGGGTCCCGTACTCAACGGCGTCGCCTCCTTGCGAGTTGGGTGAGTTCGGCCTACATGTGCGCGAGCTTCTCCAGGACGGGAGCGGCCTCGCGGAGCTTCGCCCACTCGTCCTCGTCGAGGCCGTCGACCAGTCCGGCCAGCCACGCGTTCCGCTTGCGGCGGCTCTCGACGAGCATGGCCTCGGCCCGCTCGGTCTGCGTGACGACCTTCTGGCGCCGGTCCTCGGGATGCGGCTCCAGCTTGACCAGGCCCTTGGCTTCGAGGAGCGCCACGATGCGGGTCATCGAGGGCGGCTGCACATGCTCCTTGCGGGCGAGTTCGCCCGGCGTGGCCGTGCCACAGCGGGCGAGGGTGCCGAGTACCGACATCTCGGTCGGGCTCAGCGACTCGTCGACCCGCTGGTGCTTGAGTCGACGCGACAGGCGCATGACGGCGGATCGCAGGGAGTTCACGGCGGCAGCGTCGTCGCCATGGGTTAGGTCAGGCATGTTCCTTAGAATAACTCATTACCCTAACTAAAGACCACCGGAACACCAGCCGAATGCCCGTGACCCGGACCACTGAACCCTCTACCTCGCCGCCATCACCCATATGAGTGAGTCGAACGCGGAAAGCGACCCGGCGGCCCGTACGGGCCAGCGACCCTCGTAGACATGGGGACCAGCGTGCTCAGCCTGCGGATAGACGGGGAGCTGCTCGAGCGGCTCCGGCACCATGCGGCGAGAAGGGGAATGAGCGTCCAGGACTATGTCGTCCGGACGCTCGTTCGCGATGACTTCGACGAGCGGTTCCAGACCGCGGTCGAGGAGACCGAAAAGTTCTACGGGGTCACGTGAACCAGCACGTGAGCAGGTGAGCCCGCGGCCGGTCGGGGCTCAGGTCAGCCCCAGCGCCGGCATCAGGTAGTAGAAGCCGAACACCACCGACACCACGTACATCGCCACCGGCACGTCACGCCCGCGCCCGGCCGCCAGCCGCAGCACGACGAACGTGATGAAGCCCATCCCGATGCCGTTGGTGATCGAGTACGTGAACGGCATCATCAGCATCGTCACGAACGCGGGGATGGCGATGGTGTGGTCGCTCCAGTCGATCTGGCCGATCGAGCCGGAGAGGATCAGGAAGCCGACCGCGAGCAGGGCGGGGGTGGCGGCCTGGGACGGGACCATCGTGGCGACGGGGGTCAGGAAGAGCGCGACGGCGAAGAGTCCGCCGGTGACGACGTTCGCGAAGCCGGTCCTCGCCCCCTCGCCGACGCCCGCCGTGGATTCGACGAAGCAGGTGGTCGCGGACGAGGAGGTGGCGCCGCCCGCGGCGACCGCGATGCCGTCGACGAAGAGGACCTTGCTGATGCCCGGCATGTTGCCGTCCTTGTCGGTCAGCTCCGCCTCGTCGCCGATGCCCATGATCGTGCCCATCGCGTCGAAGAAGCACGACAGCAGGACCGTGAAGACGAACAGGACGCCGGTCAGTACGCCGACCTTGCCGAAGCCGCCGAAGAGACTGACGTCGCCGACGAGCCCGAAGTCGGGGCTTGAGACCGGGTTGCCCGGCCACTTCGGGGTGGTCAGGCCCCAGGAGGGCACCTCGGCGACGGCGTTGATGACGACCGCGAGGACCGTCATGGCGACGATCGAGATGAGGATCGCGCCCGGCACCTTGCGGGTGATCAGCGCGAGTGTGAGGAGCGTGCCGAGGACGAAGACCAGGACGGGCCAGCCGGTGAGGTGCCCGGTCCCGCCGAGTTGCAGCGGCACGGTCGTCCCGGCGACGTCCGGGATGCGCGTGACGAAGCCCGAGTCGACGAGGCCGATCAGCATGATGAACAGGCCGATGCCGATCGCGATGCCCTTGCGCAGGCCGAGCGGCACGGCGTTCATGACACGCTCGCGCAGACCGGTGGCGACCAGCAGCATGACCACGAAACCGGCGAGCACGACCATGCCCATCGCGTCCGGCCAGGACATCCGGGGCGCCAGCTGGAGCGCGACGACCGTGTTCACACCGAGGCCGGCCGCGAGCGCGATCGGTACGTTGCCGATGACGCCCATCAGAAGCGTGGTGAAGGCCGCGGTCAGCGCGGTCGCGGTGACCAGCCGGCCGTTGTCCAGCTGGTGCCCGTACATGTCCTTCGCGCTGCCCAGGATGATCGGGTTCAGCACGATGATGTAGGCCATCGCGAAGAAGGTGGCGAAGCCGCCGCGGATCTCGCGCGACAGGGTGCTGCCGCGTTCGGAGATCCTGAAGTGGCGGTCGAGGACGCCGTGGGCGGGCCGGGGGCCCGGCTGCTCGGGCGCGGAGGCCTTGGTGGGGGCCGAGGTGGGCATGCGGGGACCTCATCACCAGCGGACATCCCCGATATCCCTTTGGCGTTTCATACGAGCGGAAGTGGCCAGAAACAAATCGGTTCAGTATGAATATATATCCGAGAGAGCGCCATCTCCGCGCGTAGACCTGATCGCCTCGTAAGCTGTCCCCATGGCGAAGTGGACTCCTGAGCACGAGGCACCGGAACCCCTGGAGGGTCCCGTGGTGGCCACCGTCACGGGTGGCACGATCCTCTGGTTCGTCCTCTTCCTGGCGCAGCTGCCGTTCTACGGCTGGTTCGACGACCACGGGTACCTGTGGTGGCTGTGGACGTGCCTGGCCGGAGCGGGTCTCGGCCTGTACGGCATCTGGTTCGTACGGAAGCGGGAAGCGGCGATCAAACGGGACGCGGAGAACGCGGAGAACCCGGAGAAGACAGAGAAGGCCGAGCAGACAGAGAACGCGGAGAAGACCTCCGGCGACCTGTCCGAACCGGTCACGGACTAGCACTTCCGGCCAGTCCCGTACAACCACGGCATCACCCCGACTCCTCCCCTGGTCGGATCTTTACGGCACTCGGCGGGTGAAGCCGGATATCGCCCCGTACCGTCGGAGGCATGACGCACATCGACGCGGGCGCGGAACTCGACCCTGTGCATCCCGTACCCATACCGGCCGCCTCCGTGCCGCGGGCGGCGGGCCTCAGTACGGCCGAGGTCGCCGAGCGGGTGGCGCGGGGCGAGGTCAACGACGTACCCGTACGCAGCAGTCGGTCGACGGCCGACATCGTCCGCGCGAACGTCTTCACCCGGTTCAACGCGATCATCGGCGTGCTGTGGCTGATCATGATGTTCGTCGCGCCGTTCCAGGACAGCCTGTTCGGCTATGTGATCCTCGCGAACACCGGCATCGGCATCATCCAGGAGTGGCGCGCCAAGAAGACTCTGGACTCGCTGGCGGTGATCGGCGAGGCCCGGCCGACGGTACGGCGGGACGGGGCGGCCGTCGAGGTCAGCACCTCCCAGATCGTGCTCGGGGACCTGATCGAGATCGGGCCTGGCGACAAGATCGTCGTCGACGGGGTGTGCGCGGAGACCGACAGCCTGGAGATCGACGAGTCGCTGCTCACCGGTGAGGCCGACCCGGTCGTCAAGCAGCCCGGCGACCAGGTCATGTCGGGCAGTTTCGTGGTGGCGGGCGGGGGCGCGTTCACCGCGACGAAGGTGGGGCGTGAGGCGTACGCGGCCCAGCTCGCCGAGGAGGCGAGCCGCTTCACCCTCGTCCACTCCGAGCTGCGTACCGGTATCTCCACGATCCTCAAGTACGTGACGTGGATGCTGATCCCGGCCGCGACCGGCCTGGTGATCACCCAACTCGTCGCCAAGGACAACGACTTCAAGGACTCGGTCGCGCGGGCCGTCGGCGGCATCGTGCCCATGGTCCCGGAAGGGCTCGTCCTCCTCACCTCCGTCGCCTTCGCGATCGGAGTCATCAGACTTGGCCGGAAACAGTGCCTGGTGCAGGAACTGCCGGCCATCGAGGGCCTCGCCCGCGTCGACACCGTCTGCCTCGACAAGACGGGCACGCTCACCGAGGGCGGCATGGACGTCACCGAGCTGCGCCCTCTCAACGGCAGCGACGAGACGTACGTACGAAAGGTCCTCGGCGCCCTCGGGAAGTCCGACCCGCGCCCGAACGCGTCGTTGCAGGCGATCATCGACGCCTACCCGGACGGCGAGGCCTGGCGCTCCACCGGGTCGCTGCCCTTCTCCTCCGCCCGCAAGTACAGCGGGGCGTCCCTCAGCAACGGCGACGGCGAGTCGAGTACGTGGCTGCTGGGCGCCCCTGACGTGCTGCTGGACGACGAGGACGCGGCGCTCGCCGAGACCGAGCACCTCAACCAGCAGGGCCTGCGGGTCCTGCTGCTGGCCCGGGCCGTCAAGGACCTGGACGACCCGCTGGTCGCGGAGGGCGCCCGGCCCACCGCGCTGGTCGTCCTGGAGCAGCGGCTGCGCCCGGACGCGGCGGACACGCTGAGGTACTTCGAGGAGCAGGACGTCCAGGCCAAGGTCATCTCCGGCGACAACGCCGTCTCGGTCGGCGCGGTCGCGGCCAAGCTCGGTCTGCCCGGCGCCTCGGCGACGGTCGACGCGCGCCGGCTGCCCGCCGGGCGCGAGGAGATGGCGCGGGCCCTGGACGAGGGCACGGTGTTCGGCCGGGTCACCCCGCAGCAGAAGCGCGACATGGTGGGCGCGCTCCAGTCGAACGGCCACACGGTGGCCATGACCGGCGACGGCGTGAACGACGTGCTGGCCCTGAAGGACGCCGACATCGGCGTCGCGATGGGCTCCGGCTCGGAGGCCACCCGGGCGGTCGCCCAGATCGTGCTGCTCAACAACAGCTTCGCGACGCTGCCTTCGGTCGTCGCCGAGGGGCGACGCGTCATCGGGAACATCACGCGGGTGGCGACGCTGTTCCTCGTCAAGACCGTGTACTCGGTGCTGTTGGCCGTGATGGTGGTGGTCTCGCAGGTCGAGTACCCGTTCCTGCCGCGGCACTTGACGCTGCTGTCGACCCTGACGATCGGTGTTCCGGCGTTCTTCCTGGCGCTGGCTCCCAACAAGGAACGGGCTCAGCCGCACTTCGTCCGCCGGGTCATGCGGTACTCGATCCCGGGCGGGGTCATCGCGGCGGTGGCCACCTTCACCACGTATCTGCTCGCCCGTCACCACTACACCGGGGAAGGGGCGTTGGACGCGGAGACGAGTGCCGCGACGCTGACGCTGTTCCTGATCGCGATGTGGGTGCTGGCGATCATCGCCCGGCCCTACACCTGGTGGCGGATCTGCCTGGTCGCGGCCATGGGTCTTGGGTTCCTGATCGTGCTTGTCGTGCCGTGGCTTCAGGAGTTCTTCGCGTTGAAGCTGGTGGGGACGACCATGCCGTGGACTGCCGTCGGCGTCGCGGCTGTGGGTGCGGCCGGTTTGGAGTTCGCGTGGAGGTGGGTGGATCGGAAGGTGCCTGCTTGAACGAACCGCGCCCAGCCCCCACGCGACCTGCGGGTGGGTGGGGGCTGGGCGCGCAGTTCCCCGCGCCCCTACGGGGCTCGGGGGTTACTGCACGTCGACGAAGTCGCCCGCGGCCTTGGCCGCCGGGGTGGTGGTCGTGCCTGCGAAGTTGTAGCGGAAGTAGCCGTCCGTGGCGGCGGTGACCGTGGTCTTCAGGGCGCCGGTCGATGTTGACGTGACCGTCTTGACGTTGACGTACGTCGTCGTGCCCTTCTTCTTGAACTGGAGCTTCACGGGCTGGTTGGTGTAGCCCGCGTACTTGTGCGTCTCCCAGTTGGCGCGGGTCAGGGCGCCGGTGACCGTGATGGTCTTGCCCTTCTTCACCGGCTCCGGGGAGGCGTTGACCGTCAGCTTGGAGTAGCGCTGGAGCTTGGTGGTGCCG
Organism: Streptomyces sp. NPDC050704; assembly: GCF_040654355.1. Taxonomy (NCBI): domain Bacteria; kingdom Bacillati; phylum Actinomycetota; class Actinomycetes; order Kitasatosporales; family Streptomycetaceae; genus Streptomyces; species Streptomyces sp. NPDC050704. Next base: position 17,373 of record NZ_JBFAHW010000059.1, read on the forward strand.
AGGTCGCCCTTCTCGACGACACCGACCTTGGTGACGTCGAAGTCGTCGGCCTCCGGGTCCTGGCCGTTGAAGGCGATGGCGAAGGCGGCGGCCTTCCAGGTGCCGGCGTCGGAGTTGAGGAGCTCCACGTCCGGGTAGATGTCGATGGCGCCCTTGCAGCTGGCCGTCGTGGCGGTGACCGGGGTGCAGACCGGGTAGTCGTCGCCGATGAGGAAGTTGTCCGGCTCGGCGTAGGAGCCCTTGTAGATCGCCACGTCGACGACGAAGTCGGCGGCGGTGACGTCGACGTCGGCGGCGTGCGTCAGCGTGAACGTCGCCGGGACGGTGACCTGCTTGCTGGTGCCGGCGACGATCGCCTTGCCACCGTTGATCTTCATGTTCGAGAAGCCGGCGTCGAGGGCGTACGGCTCGTCCTCGGCGGCTGCGGCGATGCGGGCGCCGGTCTTGCCCGAGGCGGCGTGAGCGGCGTCGAGAACCTTCGCGACGTCCGCGCGCGAGGGAGCGGAGCCGTCGGCCTGGGCGGCCGGAACCGCGAAGGCGGAGAGAGCCAGGGCGCCGGTGACGGCGGCCACGGTGGCACGTATGCGCATGCGTTCCCCTGATGGAGAAAGGGACCCCGACGGTAATCGTCTGCACGCCGGGGCCCAAGTGATCGAAGAGCCTGTTGACTCGGTGATCAGATACGCGACGGAGGATATGGGTTGTACGTGTCGTGAATCTTTTGCGAATCCGTGGCCAAGATCACTGACCGGAGGAGCCCGGAGCCCGATGGGCCTCCCCGCGATCGGATTCACGCCCCCGGGCCGCCCTCAGTCGAACCAGCGGTCCCGCGCCAGCTCCGCTGTCCTGGACGGGTCTTCGAGCAGCGCGGCCACCTCGAAGCGGCGCGGCCACTGGCCCGCCGCCCAGGCGAGGCCCGCGGCGACGCCCTCCACGGTGGCGGCGTGCAGTACGCCGTCGCGGGTGCGGCGCCAGTCGAGTTCGGTGCCGTCGACGAAGAGTTCCTCGTGTTCGACATACGTCGTGGGGGTGGACGGTCCCAGGAGGCTCCGTACGGACTCCGGTACGTCGTGTTCGGTGCCCTCGCTCGTGACCTCGCCGGTGACCGATTCGCTCAGCCGCCGTACCTGGAACAGCTCGGCGAGGTCGGCGGCCCGGGCCGGCCGTACGGGGAGCAGGGGGGTGCCCGCGGTGAAGGGCAGCAGGTCGGGCGAGTCCACGACCACGGCGTCGGCCGCGTCGACCACGGTGACCTGGCCGTCCACGACGGCCCGCAGCTCGTCCGGCAGGGTGACCTGCTCCGGGTCGAGGTCGGCCAACGCGCCATAGAGGGCGTGCAGTTGGGTGGCCGAGACCTCGCGGTCGGGGTCGGCGAGCCGGTCGAGGAGTTCGGCGGCGCCGCCGGGTTCGGCGAGCAGGGCGGCCACCGAGGTGCGGACGCCGAGGGCCCGCAGGACCTGCTCGTCGTTGAAGCCGCTGGCGTCGGCGGGGTCGTACAGGCCGTGCAGGAGCGGGTCGCCGCCCTCGGCGCGCAGGCCGGCCGGGCGGCGGCCGTCGAGGACGGGGTGGTCGCGCAGCCACCAGGCCGTGTACGGCCGGACGATCTCGTGCGTGCCGTCCGGCAGCAGGACGCGGACCGGCTGGGTGAGGGCGTCCCGCAGCGGCGGGCGGGAGAGCAGGGCGAGGGCCTGCGGCCAGCGGTCGTCGTCCACGAGGTCGAGGTCCCGTACGGCGACGAGTTCCGTGGCGACGGGCGGCACCGGCGAGTCGGGCAGCCGGTCCAGGACGTCCTCGCACCACACGTCGACGGCGTCGAGCAGTCCCGCGTCGTCGGGTTCGGCGAAGTCCCCTTCCCTCGGCTCCAGTTCGTCCGGGTCGAGGACGACGTCCGTGGCGCGTACGAGGGCGAAGCCGGCCAGCACCCCGCAGGCGGCCAGCGGCTGCTCGCCCCAGCGCTCGGCCAACTCGGCGTCCACGGAGGCGAGTTCGTCCTCCCGCATGACCTGGGCGAACGGGCTGCCGGGCAGCACCAGCTCACCGGCCGGGGCGAGGTCGCCCTCCTCGTCCGGGAGGGCGAGGGCGGCGAGCCAGGGTTCGTCGCCCGGTGCGAGGTGGGCGTCGCGGACGAGCGCGAGGACGGTGTCGGCCAGTTCCTCGGCGTCCGGGGCGTCGTCGTCCCAGCCGCGGTCGTCGTCGAGGGAGGCGGCGACGGCCGCGCGGACCTGCGGGGTGGTGAGGACGGCGCGCGCGGTGGCGGGCAGGGCGCCCAGCTTCTCCAGGAGCGGATGGGCGGCGTCCGGATGGGCGACCTTCAGGCCGAGGCGCGCGAGGGCCTCAGGGGCCGCCTGGGCGCCGTCGGCGGTGGGCAGCAGGATCTGCCGGGGCCCGATCGTCGTACGCCCGTCCGCGAGCGGCACCGGAAGCCCCGAGAGCCGGTCCGGGTCGACGCCGGCCAGGCTGTCGTACAGCCGCCGCCACCACTCCGGGTCCTTCTCCAGGCCCGCGAGCCGGTCGACGGCCTCGGTCAGCGGCACCCGCGCGACACCCAGCGTCCGCAGCTCCACCCGCCGTTCCAGCCCGGCGGGCAGCAGGCTGGGCAGGACCTCGGCGAGCACCTGGACGGTCTCGGCTCCGGCCCCCTCCACCACCTCGGCGTCACGGGGGCGCAGGGCTTCGGGGAGGTCCTCGTCGTCGCCCGGCTCCACCACGGGCGGCAGGAAGGCGGTACGCGGCAGCCGGTCCAGGATCGCCTGGCGCAGCGCCCCGTCCAGCTCGCCCTTGCCGAGCGGGCCGGGCACGAGGCCGATGATCCCGGGGGTCACCGGACGCCAGGCGGCCAGCAGCTCGGCGTACGCGTCCGCGGCGCGCTGCACCAGGAAGTCGGTCAGCGGGCCGGGCGCGGCATGGCGGCGGGTCGTGTCGAGCGGGAGGGAGGCGATGAGCAGGGCGGGGACGCCGAGGGGTTCGTCGCTCGGGGTGGGCGCGTGCACGACCGGGCTGGTGCGGGGGCGCACCGGAGTGCCGTCGGCGTCGACCGGAACGGCCCAGGTGACCGACCAGTGGGGGCGCAGCCGCTCCTCGACGGGCCGGTCGGCGAGCAGGGCGGGCTCCAGGGGGCCGTGCGCGGAGACGGTGCGCCAGCGGGTCGTGCCGGTCATGCCGTCGCGGGAGTCCTCGACGAACACGCTGCCCTCGTCGTCGGCGCGGCGCCGGATCGTACGGACGTCGCCGTCCCCGATCTCGACGACGACCTCCTCAAGGCCGGGCAGGGCGAGCAGCAGGGCGTCGTCGACGGCGCCGAGGAGCCGCTCGGCGAGGTCCTCGGCCGCGGAGTCCCGCAGCGGCAGGATCACGGCCGTGTCGTACGGGTCCGGGGCGGTGCCCTCGGCCGCGAACGGCAGCCGGAGCAGCGGCACATGGCCCTCGCGGCGGCGCAGTTCGTCGCCGAGTCCGGGGCTGTGGCGGGCGATGTCCGTGGCCAGGTCGCGGGCCTCGGCGAGGGACCAGCGGACCCCGCCGTGCCGCCCGACGAGGGCGGGCTCGTCGGTCACGGCGAGCACGGCCGCGAAGCCGACGCCGAAGCGGCCGACCGCGCTGTCGTGGTCGTCCCGCTTGGCGGAGGCGCGCAGGGTGGAGAGCGACTCGACGCCGGTCGCGTCCAGCGGGGCGCCGGTGTTCGCGGCGACGAGGGCGCCGCCGCGGAGGGTGAGCCGGAGCCGTCCCGGGACGCCGGCCCGTGCCGCGGCGTCCGCGGCGTTCTGGGCCAGCTCGACGACCAGCCGGTCGCGGTAGCCGCCGAGGGCGAGGTCCTCCTCGGCGTTGGCGTCCTCGCGGAACCGGGCCGGGCTCGTCGCCCAGGCGTCCAGCACCCCGCGCCGGAGCCGCGCCGTCCCGAACGGATCCGCGCCCTCGGCCGCCGGCCGCACGAACTTGCTCACGGTTCACTCTTCCTCTCACGTTGTACGGCCGCCCGCGATGCCACGCGATGCCAGGCGATGCCTCGGTCGCCGCAAGAAGGTACCGCGCGGGTTCCCTGGCCGGGGGCTCCGCCGGAAGGCAGTATTCCCCTGCGGGCCGGTGGGGGCTGGTCGCGCCGTTCCCCGCGCCCCTTTGGGGCGCTGATGGGCGCGCCCCAGCCACAACGAACCCGCAGGTCATCTCCGGGGCCAGGCCCCACCGTCCTAGGGGCGCGGGGAACTGCGCGACCAGCCCCCACGAACCCGCACATCACACCGAACCCGCGGAAGCAAACCCTCAGGAGTGCCCGAACTCCTCAGCAGGCTCGTCCGGAGTGAGCGGTACCGACCCCGAGTCCGGCGACGGCCGGAGCGGGAACGGGTCCACCCGGGTCTCGTCGATCACCGGCGGAGCCGGCCGCGGCGGCGCAGGCATGACCGCCGCCTCCGAATGCCCCCCACACCCGTACGACAGCGACACCACACGCCCGTCCGCCGGCGAGAACTCATTCGCGCACACACCGAAGGCCTGCCCGAGCGAGCCCCCGATCGGATTCAGGAAGCCACAGCTGACGCACGTGGCCGGCGCGGCCTGCGCCATCGCCGACTTGGGCCCGTACGAGTCCTCCCAGCGGTCGGCGGCCACATGCAGCCCGTACCGCGACAGCACCCGCGCCCGCCGCATCCCGAGCTCCTCGGCGACGGAGGCGATCGAGCCACGGGAGGGCACGGCCGGCAGGGCGGCCGGAGCCACCGCCGTGACCTCGGCGTCCTCCGCCTCGACCAGCTCGGCCATCTCCTCGGAGATCGGCGAATTCGGCGCGGGCTCGTCCTCGCCGGAGAACCCGGGCTCAAGCCGCAGATCCTCCGCGTCGGTGGGGAGAAGATCGCCCGGGCCCATGTCACCCGGCCGGAGCCGCTCGCTCCACGGCACCCACTCGGGGGCGAGCAGGGAGTCCGGGCCGGGCAGCAGCACCGTCTCGTCGAGCGTCACGACCTTCGCCCGCGAGGCCCGGGCCACCGTCACGGCCCAGCGCCAGCCGCGATAACCCAGTTCCTTGCACTCGAAGAAGTGCGTGACGACGCGGTCCCCTTCGCTCACCAGCCCCGCGTGCTCCCCGACGACGCCGGGCGCGGCGGCCTCCTCGGCGGCGGCCCTGGCGAGGTCGACTGCCTCGGCGCACAGGCGGTCGGGGGTTCGGCTTCGCGTTGTCGCGCTCACAGGTATCGCTTCTCTCCTACGCCGTCTCACGAGTGCGCCGTCCCTCGACGGGGGTGCGGACGGAGCGGACCGGAGGGCCGCGTCGACGTCCGCGCCCGATCGCACTCGGGCGCACCTACGCCATCCATTCTGCGGGATGGCCGAGAGGCGCGCGGCCGAGAACAACCGCCGCGGGCGCGCTACGCACGCTACCTTCTCCCGGGCGCTTGGCCCACACCGAGTCGCCGCAGTTTGGCCTCGCGGGGCGGTTTCCCACCCGTTCCCACCTCTTCCCACCCGTCCGGCCCGTCGAACCACGCCCCCGAATCGCTCGCCTGCCTCCGAATTCACAGCGTCCACTCAGCCCCATACGCGCGGTAACCGCACTACGTACGCCCATCTCGGGGCACTATGACGGGGTGGCATCTGCAAGGTCGCCCCAAGGCGCCACCGGAATCGGTGGCCCCGGGGCAGGTCGGACGAGCGGATCGGGCCCGGTGCGCGGGGCCGTCCGTTCGGTCGGGCGCGCCCTGCATCTGCCGTTCACAGGAACGGCGAAGGGCATCAGGAAGGCGACCCACGCGCACGGCGCGGGCGAGTCCGGCCTCGGCAAGCTGATCGAGCTGCACGGGGTGAACGGCGCCGGCGACATGATGATCACCGTGGCGCTCGCCTCGACGGTCTTCTTCTCGGTCCCCACGGACGAGGCGCGCGGCCGGGTGGCCCTCTACCTCGCGATCACGATGGCCCCGTTCACACTCCTCGCCCCGGTGATCGGCCCGCTCCTGGACCGCCTCCCGCACGGCCGCCGCGCCGCGATGGCGGGCGCGTTCCTGGCCCGCGCGTTCCTGGCGCTGCTGCTGTCGGGCGCGGTCGTCACGGGCGGCATCGAGCTGTATCCGGCGGCGCTCGGTGTGCTGGTGGCGTCGAAGGCGTACGGCGTGGTCAGAAGCGCCGTGGTGCCCAGACTCCTGCCGCCCGCGTTCTCCCTGGTCAAGGCCAACTCGCGGGTCACCCTTGGCGGTCTCCTCGCCACCGGTGTGGCCGCGCCGATCGGGGCGGGGCTGCAGGCGCTCGGGCCCCGCTATCCGCTCTACGGCGCCTTCGTGCTCTTCGTGACGGGCATGTTCCTGTCCTTCTCGCTCCCCCACAAGGTCGACTCGGCCAAGGGCGAGGACAAGGCACTGCTCGCCGCGGACGAGGAGCATCTGCACGGGCCGCACCTGATCAAGGAGAAACTGCGGCGGCCCGGACTGCGTACCGTCGGCACGGCCGTCACCCACGCGCTCGCCGCGAACGCGGCCCTTCGCGGCCTCTCCGGCTTCCTGATCTTCTTCCTCGCGTTCCTGCTGCGCGAGCATCCGCTCGCGGGCGCCAGCGCGGCGGTCTCGCTCGGCATCGTGGGCGTCTCGGCGGGCGCGGGCAACGCGCTGGGTACGGCGGTCGGGGCGACGCTGAGAACGCGCGCGCCGGAGCTGATCATCGTGACCGTCATCGCGGTGGTGCTCGGGGTGGCCGTCACGGCAGCGGTGTTCTTCGGGGTGATCCTGGTGGCGATACTCGCCGCCTTCGCCGGGTTCGCGCAGGCCCTGTCCAAGCTGTCGCTTGACGCGCTGATCCAGCGGGACGTGCCGGAACTGGTGCGTACGTCGGCGTTCGCGCGCTCGGAGACGCTGCTGCAGATGGCGTGGGTGGTCGGCGGAGCGATCGGCATCGCGCTGCCCCTCAACGGCACGCTGGGCCTGTCCGTGGCCGCCGCGATCGTCGCCATCGGCTGGCTCGGCACGGTCCGCGGCCTGCTGGGCGCGGCCCGGCAGGGCGGCCGCCCGCACGCACGGGTCGCATGACGCGGCAGGTGGTGACCGTGGCGACGGGCAGCCCGGTCCGAGCGCCGGACGGAGTGTGCGGCACGCCGCGTACCCCAGGTGGCCGGGGCGCCGGGCGCGCCCGATAGCCTTCGGCCATGACCTCCCTGCCCCGCGGCAGAGCCGCTAATGGACTCGGCCCTTCGCGCCGCCGCCGCGCCGTCGCCGCCGTCGGCGCTGTTTCCGCCGGACTTCTCGTCCTGTCCGCCTGTGAGAAGCCGACGCCGATGGCCACCGTCACGGTCGGCAACAGCTCGGTCGCCACCGAGGCCGAGTGCTACAAGGACGGCGACGCCCTCGGCCGCGAGGCAGCGACCGAGTGCGTCGGCAAGAAGGCCTCGGACACGATCAGCGTCCCGCAGGGCGAGACACTGCGGATCGGTGTCGACCCGGAGATCGCCGACGAGGGCTGGGCCCTGTGGATCAACGGGCAGCAGGCCACACCGCCGTTCAAGAAGACGTACTACGCCTTCCAGGGCGTGGACCTCTTCGCCGGCCAGCAGGGCCAGCCCGCCCCGAAGACGCTGAACGTCAGCATCGTCCAGCAGAACAAGTCCGGCTCGGAGCTCCAGGGCGTCTGGAACTTCAAGCTGGAGAACGCGGACGCTTGAGCCGCCTGAGCAGCCGCGAGCGTCACGTGAACCGGCTGAACCGGCTGATCCGACGCCCATGCGCATCCTCGTAGCCACCGCGGTCCCCGCCGAACGGGACGCGGTGGCACGGGCGTTGTCGGCCGAGGCACTGGAGCGGGCGATTCCGGGGGCGAGCCTGTGGCGGGCCGCCCCCTTCGATCTGCTCGCCGCGGGCGTGGGCCCGGCGGCGGCCGCCGCGTCGACCGCGGCCGCCCTCACCGCCGCCGCGCTGGCCGGCGAACCGTACGACCTCGTCGTCTCCGCGGGTATCGGCGGCGGCTTCCAGCCCGAGGCGCCCCTCGGATCGCTCGTCCTCGCCGACGAGATCACCGTCGTGGACCTCGGCGCCGAGACCGCGGACGGGTTCGTTCCGGTTACCGAACTGGGTTTCGGGACCGTCACCCACCGTCCGCCACAAGCACTCGTACGAGAGCTCGCGGCCGTCACGGGAGGGCGGGCCGGGGCCGTCCTGACCGTCAGCACCGTGACCGGCAGCGCCGAGCGCGCCGCCGAGCTGCGCCGACGCCATCCCCGGGCGCTGGCGGAGGCGATGGAGGGGTTCGGGGTCGCGGAGGCGGCCGCCGCGCACGGCGTGCCCGTCCTCGAAATCCGTGCCGTGTCCAATCCGGTGGGCCCCCGCGACCGCGCCGCCTGGCGGATCGGGGACGCGCTGGCGGCCCTCACCGAGGCGTTCGGGAAGCTCCCGCCCGTACTGGAGAGTTGGAACCAGCATGACCCCACCCACTGACACCGAGCCCGCGACCGAGCCTCTCGGCACCGGGCCCCTCCAGATCGCCTACTCGCCCTGCCCGAACGACACCTTCGTCTTCGACGCCTGGGCGCACGGCCGGATCCCGGGCGCGCCCGCGCTCGACGTGACCTTCGCCGACATCGACATCACCAACGGCATGGCCGAGCGCGGCGAGTTCGACGTACTGAAGGTGTCGTACGCCGTCCTGCCGTACGTCCTGGACGAGTACGCGCTGCTGCCCTGCGGCGGGGCGCTGGGCCGGGGCTGCGGGCCGCTGGTCCTCACCCGGGAGCCCGGGGTGGACCTCACCGGCCGCACGGTCGCCGTGCCGAGCGAGCGGTCGACGGCGTATCTGCTGTTCCGCCTCTGGGCCGCGGACACGGTCCCCGGCGGCGTCGGCGAGGTCGTGGTCATGCCGTTCCACGAGATCATGCCCGCCGTACGGGACGGCAAGGTGGACGCCGGACTCGTCATCCACGAGGCCCGCTTCACGTACCAGAACTACGGCCTGCACCGCCTCGCCGACATGGGCGAGCACTGGGAGGCCACCACGGGCCTGCCCATCCCCCTCGGCGCGATCATCGCCAAGCGCTCGCTGGGCCCCGAACTCCTGCACCGGCTCGCGGACTCCGCCCGCGCCTCGGTCCGCGCCGCCTGGGACGACCCGGAGGCCTCCCGCCCCTACGTCCGGGCACACGCCCAGGAAATGGACCGGAAGGTCGCCGACCAGCACATCGGCCTGTACGTCAACGAGTTCACGGCAGACCTGGGCGAGGACGGTTACGCAGCTGTCCGGGGGCTGCTCACGCGTGCGGCGGCGGAGGGGCTGGTCCCGCCGCTCGGGCCCAACGCGCTGGCGTTTCCCTGACGCCGACGATCCGGACCGAGGGGCCGGTGTGATCCCTCGGTCCGGAGGCGGGCTCGACGTGCGTGTCTCTCGATAGGCTCGAACGGCCGGTTTTCGTGGGTCCGGTGTCCCGGTCGGGTCAGACGTCCAGTTGGTCGGCGACCGCGCGCAGCAGGCCCGCGATCTTCGCGCCGGAGGCCTTGTCGGGGTAGCGGCCCCGCTCCAGCATGGGCGTGATGTTTTCGAGAAGGGTCGTCAAGTCCTGGACGATGGACGCCAGTTCGTCCGGCTTGCGGCGCTGGGCGGCCGCGACGGACGGGGTGGGGTCCAGGATCGTCACCGAAAGCGCCTGGTCACCGCGTTGTCCGGCGACCACGCCGAACTCCACGCGCTGACCCGGCTTGAGAACATCGACTCCGGCGGGCAGGACCGAGGAATGGACGAAGACGTCGCCGCCGTCGTCGCGGGAGAGAAAGCCGAAGCCCTTCTCGCTGTTGAACCACTTGACCTTGCCGGTAGGCACGTCTGTCCTCGTCCTCGTACTCGTCGGAAACTGCTCTGGCTGCTGCGGGAAAACTGCGGCTGAAACTGCTCGGGAAACGGGTCCGGATAGCACTACAGCGGGTCGTCGGACCCGCCGGTACCAAGGCTAATGGTCCGGCGGCTGCTGACAAGACGTCGCCGGATTGTTCCTCCGGGCTGGGAACTACCCTGGTCGGGTGCGTGACAAAACCCAAACGAATTCCGTAGCGGCCGGAGATGGACTGATCCGTGCCGGTGTCATCGTCTTCTTCGTCGGTGCCGTGGCCACGTTGGTCACTGTGGCCCCGTTGTTGCTCGACGCGACGCCCTTTCCTACGTACATGTTCGGTCTGAGCATGTTGATGGGGGTTGGTTTCCTGATTGCGGGGGCGGGGGTGTTCCAGTCGATCGCGAGTGGGCGTCGGCAGGCTCGTGGAGGGTCCTGAACTTCTCGGTTGTTCGTCGGCTGCGGGTTGGTCGTGGCTGGTCGCGCAGTTCCCCGCGCCCCTTACGGGGCGCTCGTGACGGGGCGCTCCTTACGGGGTGCTGTAGGTCGCCAGCCATGCCGGGAATTCCAGCAGGTCCCTGAGGATCACGTCCGCGCCCGCCTCGCGTAGTTCCTCCGCGTCGCACGGGCCCGTGGCCACCGCTACCGACAGGGCGTTCGCGGCACGGGCGCCTCGTACGTCGCCGGTGTGGTCGCCGACGTAGACGGTCGCGTCGTGCTCGCGCAGGGCCTGGGCCTTCTGTTCGGCCCACAGGTCGCCGATCACGGCGTCGGCGTCGATGCCCAGGTGCTCCAGGTGGAGCTTGGCGTTCGGCTCGTACTTGGCGGTGACGACGATGGCCCGCCCGCCGGCCGCCCGCACGGCCGCTATCGCCTCACGGGCGCCGGCCATCGCGGGCGTCGCGGCGATGGCGTGTGTGGGGTACATCTCCCGGTAGACGTCCGCCATGGCCGCGACCCGGTCCGCCGGGAACCAGTTGACCAGCTCGTCCGCGAGCGGTGGGCCGAGCCGGGAGATCGCCAGATCGGCGTCGATGTACGTACCAGTCCGCGCGGAAAGTGCCTGGTAGCAGGCGTGGATGCCGGGGCGGGAGTCGATGAGGGTCATGTCGAGGTCGAAGCCGACGGTACCGACGGTCTGCGGGCGCGAGGTCATCTGAGCCGAGGTCACACGGCCCATTGTGCAAGGTCGCCCTCGCCCGCCGCCCTCGAATATGGGGCGCATACACTCAGCCAAGCCTTACCAACCTCACCGCCTTCACCGCCTCACCGCCTTCACCGGGAGCGAGCCCAGCCCATGGCAGTCAGACGTGCCGTCGCGATGACGGCGGCCGTCGTGGCCCTGCTGCTCGCCATCCTGTTCAGCCTCGCCGTCGGCGCCCGCGCGATCGCCCCGTCGGCCGTCCTCGACGCACTCCTGAACGGCGGCCACAGCGACGCCGCCGACGTCGTACGAGGCCTGCGGGTGCCCCGGACCCTCGTCGGCCTGATGGTCGGCGCCGGGCTCGCCCTGGCGGGCGCGGTCCTCCAGGGCATCACCCGCAATCCGATCGCCGACCCGGGCATCCTCGGCATCAGCCAGGGCGCCTCGGTCGGGGTCGTCCTCGCCATCGCGTTCGCGGGGATCCACACGCTCACCGGGTACGTCTGGTTCGCTTTCGCGGGCGCGGCGATCGCGTCGGTGGCGGTGTACGCGATCGCGTCGAGCGGACGGGGCGGCGCGACCCCGGTGAAGCTCGCGCTGGGCGGCGCCGCCATCAACGCGCTGCTCGTGTCGGTCACCACCGGCGTACTCACGAGCAAGGCCTCCGCGCTGGACGAGTTCCGCTTCTGGCAGGTGGGTTCGCTGGCCGGGCGGGACGCGGAGATCGTCGGTCAGGTCTGGCCGTTCCTGCTCGTCGGGGCCGTCCTCGTACTGTCGGTGGCCCGCGGTCTGGACGCGCTCGCGCTCGGCGAGGACGTGGCGAAGGGGCTCGGGCAACGGGTCGCGACGGTACGGGTGGTCGGCGGGCTCGGCGCCACGATCCTCACCGGCGTCGGTGTCGCCGCGGCCGGACCGCTCGCCTTCATCGGCCTCGCGGTGCCGCACATCGCCCGGGCGATCGTGGGGCCGGCCCATCGATGGGTGCTGCCGCTGTCCGCCCTCCTCGGGCCCACCATGCTGCTCGTCTCGGACACGGTCGGCCGGGTGCTGTTCCCGCCGAGCGAGGTTCCGGCGGGCGTGATGACGGCGTTGATCGGGGTGCCGTTCCTGGTGGGGCTCGTCCGCAGGAAGGCGGTCCCGGCGTGACGACGACAGCCGCGGCCACGAAGGCCACAACTACCGTTGCGGCGGCCGGATACGCGGTGGTGCGCACCCGGCAGGCGACCCTCCTGCTGCACCGGCGGGCTGCCGCCGTCGGCACCGGCCTGGCCGTGCTGCTTGCGGCGGCCTGTCTCGCGTACCTCTGCGTGGGCGAGAGTTTCGTGGCGCCCGGTGAGGTCCTGAAGGTCCTGACGGGCCGCCCCTCGCCGGACGAGCTGGTGGTCGGGACGCTGCGGGCGCCCCGGCTGGTCGTCGGGCTGCTGGTGGGGGCCGCCTTCGGGGTGGCGGGCGGGCTCATCCAGACCGTTGCCCGCAACCCCCTCGCCAGCCCGGACATCATCGGCATCAGCCAGGGCGCGAGCGCACTGACGGTGGGCGCGATGACCTTCGGGGTCACCTCGTACACGGTCCTTCCGTACCTGTCCGTCGTCGGCGGCATCCTCGCCGCCGCGCTCGTGTACGTCTTCGCCTGGCGCGGCGGGCTGCACGCGACGCGGTTCGTGCTCATCGGGATCGGCTTCGCGATCGCGCTGCGGTCCGTGACGACGCTCTTCATGACGAAGGGCGACTATCTCGTCGCCCAGCAGGCGCAGATCTGGATGACGGGCTCGCTGAACGGCCGCGGCTGGGCGGAGGCCGCGCCCCTCGGGTGGACGCTGCTCGTGCTCGTCCCTGCCGTGGCGTGGGCGGCGCGGGCCCAGCGGACGGTCGGCCTGGACGACGACACGGCGACCGCGCTGGGCGTGCGGCTGAACCGGGTGCGGCTTGGGCTCGTGCTGCTCGGGGTCGTCCTCGCCTCGGTGGCGACCGGTGCGGCCGGGCCCGTCGACTTCGTGGCGCTCCTCGCCCCGCAGATCGCCCGCCGTATGACCCGTACCGCGCAGATTCCCCTGGTCTGCTCGGCGCTTCTCGGCGCCGTCATCGTCGTACTGGCGGATCTGCTGGCGCGGCGGCTGTTCTCGCCGGAGGAGTTGCCGGTGGGTGTGCTGACGGCGGCCGTGGGGGCGCCGTATCTGATCTGGCTCATCGTCCGGAGCCGTACCGTCCGTTCTGGAGGCAAGGCATGAGCAGGCTGTCGGCGCGGGAACTGACGCTCGCGTACGAGGACCGCACGGTGGTGCACGAGCTCGATCTCGCCGTGCCCGACGGGCAGGTCACCGTCATCGTGGGCCCCAACGCCTGCGGTAAGTCCACCACCCTGCGTGCGCTCGGGCGGCTGCTGAAGCCGAAGTCCGGCGCCGTACTCCTCGACGGGACCTCGCTCGCCAAGCTGCCGACGAAGCGGATCGCGCAACAGATCGGGCTGCTGCCGCAGACTCCCGTCGCGCCCGAGGCGATCACCGTCGCGGACCTCGTCTCGCGTGGCCGGCAGCCGCACCAGAGCTGGTGGCAGCAGTGGTCCGACGCGGACGAGCGGGCCGTGACGGAGGCGATGGATCGTACGGACGTGGCGGCGCTCGCCGAGCGGCCCGTGGACGAGTTGTCGGGCGGGCAGCGGCAGCGGGTCTGGATCGCGATGGCCCTCGCACAGGACACGGACCTGCTGCTCCTGGACGAGCCGACGACCTACCTCGACATCGCCCACCAGGTCGAAGTCCTGAACCTCGTACGTCAGTTGAACCATGATCAGGGCCGCACGGTCGTGGTCGTCCTGCACGACCTCAACCAGGCCGCCCGGTACGCCGACCACCTCATCGCCATGAAGGAGGGGCGGATCGTCGCCTCGGGGGCGCCGTCGGAGGTCGTCACGGCGGAACTCGTACGGGAGGTCTTCGGGCTGGAGTGTGTGGTGGTGCCGGATCCGGTGACGGGGTCGCCGCTGGTGGTGCCGGGGTCGCCGTGGCAGGGACAGAGGCAGGGGCAAGAACACGGGCACGGACATGGGCAGGGGCAGGGCGCCTTCGAGGACGCCGACGCGGCGCCTCAGGAGTCCCAAGAGCCCGGGGAACCCCAGGACCCCCGGGAGCCCCAAGACCTCCGGAAGGACCTACGCCCTCGGGCGCTGTGACTTCCACACCAGGTACAGCGCCGAGGCGATCGCCGCGCCCCGCAGGACCCACGGCCAGGTCTCCGAGACCGCGTCGCTCATCTGGCCCTCGGCGATGGGGTCACCCCAGCGGCCTTCCGTTCGGCCCCAGAGCCAGACGATGCCGGCGGTGGCGACCAGGCCCGGCATGCCGAGGACGGCCCACTTCGACTCGGCGGGGCTGAGCCGGCGCGAGAGGTAGGCGATGAGCCAGCCGAGGCCGAGCAGGACGAGGTTGCCGATGGCGGCTCCGGCGACCAGAAGCGCGGCGGCGAGCAGGAGCAGGGGGTTGGTCCAGCCGCCGCCGATGGGGCGCAGCCGGGGGACGAAGCGGCGGGGTTTCCGCACGGCCGCCTCGACCACGGGTGCCTCGGGTCCGGCGGCGGGCGCCACGGCCTTCGGGCCGACCGCTTTCTCCAACTTCCCCGATTTCCCCGGTGTGCCCGCCTCCTCCGCCCTCTCCCCCTCGTCCGCCCTCTCGGGCGGCGGCTTGAGCAGTTCGGGGATCTCCACGCCGCCCACGAAACCCGGCACGCTGTCCATCGCCCCGAAGGGGCTGCCGCTGTCCACCCGCCACCAGTCGGGCTGCCCGGAGCCGAGTTCGTCGAGGCTCGCGAGGTGCGGCGGGGACGGCACGTCGTCGGACACGGCCGGTACGTCCGGCTCCGCGGGGCGCGGCCGGGGGACCACCCGGCGCAGGCCCTTGGGCCGCGACTCGGACTCCCGGGCACGCTGCCCGGGAAAGGCGGCGCCGCTCTCGGCCGCACCACCGCCACCGCCGCTGCCGCCGTCACCCGTGCCACCGTTGGCGTTCGCGGCCGCCACCACCGACTCGGGGCTGCCGAGGCGGTCGAGGATGCGGCGGACCGCGGCCGGGCTGTCGGCCGTCGTCACCTTGGCGCGACGCCGGTCGATCTCGCCGCGCAACTCCGACACGAGCCGCATCCGCGTCCCGGACGGCAGCTGACGCTGCTGGGCCAGGTCGCCCACCCGGCTCAGATAGTCGAATACGAGCTGATCGCTCTCGATCCCCACGAAGTCCCCTCCGGGGCGGCTGTGTTGTCATCCGCGGGCACGCCTCTACGCACCCCACACCAACCGACGTTACCGCGCCGGCCGCCCCCTGCCTTCAGGGGCGCAGAGCTGTGCGCCCCGTAAGGGGCGCGGGGAACTGCGCGACCAGCCCCCACTCACCCGCAGCTCCCCACCCGCCTTGGCACGCGAACTCAAACCGCCGGTACGAAGCACACGCCGGGCACCCCCGACAAGGGGCGCGGGGCTGTGACATTTGCGGCTCCGCCGCGGGGCGCGCCCAGCCCCCACCGAACCCGCGGCACCCCACCCGCCCCAAGCCCACATACCCCCGCTCAGGCCAGCGCAGCGCGGTGTACCCGCTAACGTGGATCGGATGAGCGTCCAGGAGCAGTCACCAGAGGGGCCCGCCACCGCGGGGGCGCATCCGCGTTCGCTCGCGGAGGACCTGCGGGCCCGCGACGACGCCTCCCTGGCCGCGCTCCTGCGAGCCCGCCCCGACCTCATCACGCCCGTCCCGACCGACCTCACCCAGCTGGCCACCCGCGCCGGCACCCGCGCCTCCGTGGTCCGCGCCCTGGAACGGCTCGACCGGTTCGCCCTGCAGACGGCGGAGGCCCTGGCCGTGGCCCCGGAACCGGCGCCGTACGACACGCTCCTCGCCCTGCTGGCCGGCGACGACGGCGACCCGGCCGTCACCGGCGCCCTCCCGCACGCGCTGGCCACCCTGCGCGAACAGGCCCTGGTGTGGGGCGCCGACGACCGGCTCCGCCTGGTCCGCACGGCCCGCGAACTCCTCGCGCCCTCGCCCCAGCACCCTTCCCCGACGGGCCTGGGCCCGACGGTCGCGGAGGCCACGACGGGCATGTCCCCCGGCCGGATCCAGGAACTCCTCACGACGGCCGGGCTGCCCTCGACGCACGACGCGGTGTCGGCGGTGGCGTCCCTGACCGCGCTGTTCGCCGACCGCGCCCGTATGTCGGCCCTGCTCGACACGGCCCCGCCCGACTCCGTGGAGGTCCTGTCGCGGCTGGTCTGGGGCCCGCCGTACGGCCAGGTGACCGCCGACCCGGCGCCCCGCCTGCGCTGGCTCCTGGACCGCGGCCTGCTCCTGCCGACGGCGCCCGGCACGGTCGTGCTCCCCCGCGAGGTCGCCCTGCACCTGCGCGCGGGCCACGCGCACCGGGAGACGGAGCCGCTGCCGCCCGCGGTCGAGCCCACCGCCGCACACCGTCCACAGGTTGTGGACGGAACGGCGGCCGGCCAGGCGTACACCGCGCTCGCCACCGTCGAGGAGCTGCTCAAGGACTGGCACGAGGGCGGCCCGGCCGTCCTGCGCGCGGGCGGCCTGAGCGTACGGGACCTGAAGCGGACGGCGACGGCCCTGGACGTATCGGAGCCGGTCGCCGCCTTCTGGATCGAACTCGCTTACGCGGCAGGCCTGTTGGCGTCGGACGGCGCGGCCGACGAGCGGTACGCGGCGACCCCGGCGTACGACGAGTGGCTGGAGCTGCCGCCGGCCGAGCGCTGGACGCGGCTGGCCACGGCGTGGCTGTCGGCCACCCGCACGGCGGGCCTGACCGGCGGCCGCGACACCAAGGACCGCACCCTGGCGGCCCTGGGCCCGGGCCTCGACCGCTCGGCCGCCCCCGAGGTCCGCCACCGCGTCCTCGCCCTCCTCGCCGCCCTGCCCGAGGGCGCCTCCGCGGCCGCCGACTCCCTCGTCGCCCGCCTCCACTGGGAACGCGCCCTGCGCGGCGCCACCGCCTCGGACGACCTGCGCGCCCGCCTCGCCCGATGGACCCTGTCCGAGGCGGAGTCGCTGGGGATCACCGGCCGGGGCGCGCTGTCGGCGCACGGGCGGATGCTGCTCGGGCTGCCCGCGGGGACGGCCACCGGCCACCGGACCGCACAGGAGAACGCGCAGGAGAACGACCACGGGCACGAGCACGGGCCGGCCGATTCGGGGCCCGGCGGCAAGCTCCCCTTCCACCACCACAGGCCCCATCACCCGGCGCCCGCCCCGGAACCCCGCTCCCCCGCCGAACTGGCCTCCGCCGCCGCCCGGGCCGGCCGCCTCCTCGCGCCGCTCCTCCCCGAACCCCTCGACCACGTCCTCCTCCAGGCGGACCTGACCGCGGTGGCCCCCGGGCCCCTTGAACGCCCCCTGGCCGACACGCTGGGCGTCCTCGCGGACGTGGAGTCGAAGGGCGGCGCGACGGTGTACCGGTTCACGCCGGGTTCGGTCCGCCGGGCCCTGGACGCGGGCCGTTCCGCCTCCGACCTGCACGCCTTCCTCGCCGACCACTCCCGCACCCCGGTGCCACAACCGCTGACGTACCTGATCGACGACGTGGCCCGGAAACACGGCCACCTGCGCATCGGCGCCGCGTCGGCGTACGTCCGCTGCGACGACGACGCCCTCCTGAACGAGATCCTCGTCGACAAGCGGTCCCAGGGGCTCCGGCTGCGCCGCCTCGCGCCCACGGTCCTGGCCGCCCAGGCCGACCCCGCGGCCCTCCTTGACGGCCTGCGCGCGATGGGCTTCTCGCCGGCCGCGGAGTCCGCCGAGGGCGACGTGCTGATCACCCGCGCCCACGCCCACCGCACCCCGCCCCGCACGGCCCCCGAGCCCGTCCCCGACGGCCCGCCCGTCCCGGACGCGACCCTCCTGGGCGCCGCGATCCGCGCCGTCCGCGCCGGCGACCTGGCCTCCACGGCCCCCCGCAAACCGGCCGCCGCCGCCCCCAACGGCGGCCTCCCCCGCACCACTTCGGCCGAGACCCTCGCCACCGTGCAGGCCGCCGTCCTCACCGGCGACACCCTGTGGATCGGTTACGTCAACGCCGAGGGCTCAGCCAGCCAGCGCGTCATCGCCCCGGTGCGCGTGGAGGGCGGCTTCGTGACGGCGTACGACCACACCGCGGACGAGGTCCGCACGTACCCCCTGCACCGCATCACAGGCGTCGCCGAACTCGCGGACGACCCCGCCTGACCCGGCGGCCCCCTCCCGGCTCACTCGTTCGGGTGTACGCCGGACTTCATGCACGCCACGCCGGACACTTCCCACCCTTGAGGGACCTTGCGGGATCCCGCGCATCGCCGCCCGAGCGGCAGGGCAGCCACTGGTCGTCCTGATCATGCTCGACCGAGCGCCGGGCTCCTGGGGAGCACGGCCCGTGCGAGCACAACGGAGAGGTAGTCCCATGCGCACTGCTCGTCGTGTCGCCACCGTCCTGATCGGAACCGCGGCGCTGCTCGGCGCACTCGCCGCACAGGCCGCGGCGATCGGTATCGATCTCGGCGGGGGCCTGACCCTCTGAGCCGCCCCCGGCACACTCCGCACACCCCGCACACCCCGCGGGCCGGACTCGGCGCCCCGAGTCCGGCCCGTCCCCTCCGTGGGTCCCCACCCCGGTCATCAGCGCCTCAGCGTCCGAAAGGCTCGACAGTCCCCATGCGTCCCAAGCTCCCCACCCGTACGCGTACCGGCGTCCGCACGCGTTTCGCCCTGACGGCCTCCGCCGTCACGCTTCTCGCCGGCATCGCTCTCGTCGGCGGGCTCGCCCCACAGGCCGCCGCGGTCCAGCCCGCCCTGCCGCTGCCGCTCCCGGTCGCCGCCGTCGAGCCCCTGGTCACCGAGGGCGTCACCGTCGAGGGGCCGTTGGTCAACAACCTCACTCTGCCCACGCTGAAGTAGCGCGGCGCATCCGGTAGCTGTCCCCGTCGAGCCGGAGGATCTCCGCGTGGTGCGCGAGGCGGTCGACCATCGCGGGGGCCGCCCCGCCGCCGAAGATCTCGTCCCAGCGGCCGAGCGGGCGGTCGCTGGTCACGATCAGCGAGGCCCGCTCGTAGCGGTGCGCGACGAGCTGGAAGAAGAGGTGGGCGGTGTCCGCGTCGAAGGGGCGGTAGCCGACCTCGTCGACGATCAGCAGCGGGTGGGCGTCCAGGGCGGCCAGTTCCTCGCCGAGCCGCCCGCCCGCGCGCGCGTCGGCCAGCCGGGCGGCCCACTCCGTGGCGGTCGCGAACAGCACCTGGTGCCCGGCCTGGCAGGCCCGCACGCCGAGGCCGACGGCGAGGTGCGTCTTGCCGGTTCCGGGCGGGCCGACGAACATCACGTTCCGCCGCGCGGCCACGAAGTCCAGCTTGCCGAGCCGGGCGAGCGCCTCCCGGTCGAACGCCCGGGGATGCTCCTCGTCGAAGTCCTCCAGCAGCTTCCGGGAGGGAAAGCGGGCGGCCCGGATCCGGGTCTCGGCCCCCGTCTCGTACGAGGCTGTCGCCTGGGCCGGAATCGACCCGGGAGCCGGCCTGGCCACCGCGAGGGCCGAGAACTCGGCCGGGACGGACGACGAGGCGGAAGTCTCCCGTCCGACCATCTCCGGTACATGCCCATGCCCGTGGTTCTCTCCATGCCCGTGCCCGTGGTTCTCTCCGTGCCCGTGATCCTCCCCCTGGCCAGGGCCGTGACCATGGCAGTGACCCTTGTGCGAGGAGCCCTCCGCGTGCGCCGCCATCGGCCCCGACATGTACGCCAGGATCGCCGCCGAGGCGATGAACGCCATGTGGATCACCGTTCCCCACATCAGCGAGTGGTGCGAGGTGTGGTGCACGTCCACGAACATCTGGAGCAGGTGGACGGAGGAGATGCCCACGATGGCGGTGGCGAGCTTCACCTTCAGCACGTTGGAGTTGACGTGCGAGAGCCACTCCGGCTGATCGCGATGGCCCTGCAGGCCGATACGCGAGACGAAGGTCTCATAGCCGCCGACGATCACCATGATCAGCAGGTTGGCGATCATGACGACGTCGACCAGCTTGAGCACCGCGAGCATGACGTACGTCTCGTTCGCCTGCCCGGTCACGCACCGGAGGATTAAAGTCCACAGCTCGTTGAAGAACTTGTAGACGTACACGCCCTGCGCGGCCACCAGCCCGAAGTACAGCGGGGCCTGGAGCCAGCGGGTGGCGAACAGGGCGTACCCGAGCGTCGTGGTGGGCGGGGACGCGACGGGCGGCGGCGGGGCAAGGGTGTGACCGGACAACAGTGCTTCTCCCTGGGCGGTGACCTGGGGCAGTGACCTGCGGGGATCGCCATTCTTGGGGTCCGTTGCCGTAAATCTGAATTCACACCACTCATTCGAATGAATAGACATTCAGTAGGACAGGACGGGGTGGTCGATCCGTTCGCACCGGGCCGGGCCCGCGATCAGGCACACTGGACGTTTGGCCGTGCACACCGCACAGCTGTGCAGAAGGGGACGCGCGCGTGAATGGTCCACTCATCGTCCAGTCCGACAAGACCCTGCTCCTGGAGGTCGACCACGAGCTGGCGGACGAGTGCCGCCGGGTCATCGCGCCCTTCGCGGAGCTGGAGCGTGCGCCCGAGCACATCCACACGTACCGGGTGACGCCGCTCGGGCTGTGGAACGCGCGCGCCGCCGGACACGACGCCGAGCAGGTCGTGGACGCGCTCGTGCAGTACAGCCGCTATCCGGTGCCGCACGCGCTGCTGGTCGACATCGCGGAGACGATGGACCGCTACGGCCGCCTCACCCTCTCCAAGCACCCGATCCACGGTCTGGTCCTCACGACCACCGACCGGCCGGTGCTGGAGGAGATCCTGCGCTCGAAGCGGGTCGCTCCGCTCGTCGGCACCCGGATCGACCCGGACACCGTGGCCGTGCACCCCTCCGAGCGCGGCCAGATCAAGCAGACGCTGCTGAGGCTGGGCTGGCCGGCCGAGGACCTCGCCGGGTACGTGGACGGCGAGGCGCATCCGATCGAGCTCGCCGAGGACGGCTGGGCGCTGCGGCCGTACCAGAAGCAGGCGGTGGAGAACTTCTGGCACGGCGGGTCGGGAGTGGTCGTACTCCCCTGTGGTGCCGGAAAGACGCTGGTCGGCGCCGGTTCCATGGCCCAGGCGAAGGCCACCACCCTCATCCTCGTCACGAACACCGTCTCGGCCCGGCAGTGGAAGCACGAGCTGGTGAAGCGGACGTCGCTGACCGAGGAGGAGATCGGCGAGTACAGCGGTACGAAGAAGGAGATCCGCCCGGTCACCATCGCGACGTACCAGGTCCTGACGACGAAGCGGAAGGGCATCTACCCGCACCTGGAGCTCTTCGACTCACGCGACTGGGGGCTGATCATCTATGACGAGGTGCACCTGCTGCCGGCCCCCGTCTTCAAGTTCACGGCCGACCTCCAGGCGCGCCGCCGCCTCGGTCTGACGGCCACGCTGGTCCGTGAGGACGGGCGCGAGTCGGACGTGTTCTCGCTGATCGGCCCGAAGCGGTTCGACGCTCCGTGGAAGGAGATCGAGGCGCAGGGGTACATCGCGCCGGCCGACTGCGTCGAGGTCCGGGTGAACCTCACCGACTCCGAGCGGCTCGCGTACGCGACCGCCGAGACGGAGGAGAAGTACCGCTTCTGCGCGACGACGGCGACCAAGCGCAAGGTCACCGAGGCGATCGTGCGGAAGTTCGCGGGCCAGCAGATCCTCGTCATCGGCCAGTACATCGACCAGCTCGACGAGCTGGGCGAGCACTTGGACGCGCCAGTCATCAAGGGCGAGACGTCGAACGCCCAGCGGGAGAAGCTCTTCGAGGCGTTCCGGCAGGGCGAGATCAGTGTGCTGGTCGTGTCGAAGGTCGCGAACTTCTCGATCGACCTGCCGGAGGCGACGGTCGCCGTCCAGGTGTCGGGGACGTTCGGCTCCCGCCAGGAGGAGGCTCAGCGTCTCGGCCGGGTGCTCCGCCCGAAGGCCGACGGCCACCAGGCCCACTTCTACTCGGTCGTGGCCCGCGACACCATCGACCAGGACTTCGCGGCCCACCGCCAGCGCTTCCTGGCGGAACAGGGGTACGCGTACCGGATCATGGACGCGGACGAACTGCTGACGGACAGCACGGACAGCTGACGGCTCATGGTCGAGGGCGGCGGCCCGTAGTCGAGGAGGGCTACCGGCGGCGTATGCCGGCTTCCTCGCCGTACTCGCCGAGCAGGATCACGCCGAAGGCGGCGCCGGCGAACACCTTGACGGCGCGCAGGGCGTCGCCGAGACGGTGCCGGTGGCTGCCCTGGAGGGCGGTCGCGCCGGGCGGCGGGCCGGACCGGGCGGGGGCTGGGGTGAAGGTGGCTGCGCTCATGTATCCATAGTGGATTTCGGGCGCTCCGCTTACATCGGCCTGCGGACCGAGCCTCCGCCGCCTCCTCGTACGACTCCGGAGTGACCCGTCCCCCGTAGGGAGGGGGACCCTGTCCCCTAGGGGACAGCAAGGGACAGCAGGGGGCGTAGGAAAACGGGGGCACGAAAAACGGAGTCGGGAAACGGGGCGGAAAAGCGGGGCCCCGAAAACAATTGGCCCCGGCCCACCCCGCTCGCCTAAAATCTCCGCTCTTGCCCGCCTCCCTCGTGGAGCGCCGCCGCCCGGACGGAAACCGGCCGGCCCACCGCCACTCAGCAGGCCCCAGCAGGTGCCGCAGGTCCCCGGAGGCAACCCCCGTGTCCACCCCGCCCGACTCCGCCACGTCCGACGCCGCCCCATCGAGCTCCGCCCCGTCCGACGACCCCCTCTCCCGCGAGCGCGCCCACCTCACCCACTCCCGCGCCGCCCTGCGCTCGATGCGCGAGGACGTCGAGTCGCTCGACATCCGGGACGTCACCGCGAACTGGGTCAACGCGGAAGCCCTCACCCACCAGATCGACGAGCGCATCAAGGCCCTCGCGGACCTCTCCCACACCCCGCTCTTCTTCGGCCGCCTCGACTACCTGCACTCCCCCGGCGCCGAACAGGCCGAGGGCGCGGAGGGCGAGCGCTTCTACATCGGGCGGCGGCACGTGCACGACGCCGACGGGGACCCGATGGTCATCGACTGGCGCGCGCCGGTGTCGCAGCCCTTCTACCGGGCCTCGAAGACGGACCCGCTCGACGTCGCGCTGCGCCGCCGCTTCGGTTACACGGGCGGCGACCTCACGGCGTACGAGGACGAGCACCTCATGGACCCCGCCGAGGCGGCGACCACCAGCAGGCTGCTCCAGCAGGAGATCGAGCGCCCGCGCGTGGGCCCGATGCGCGACATCGTGGCCACCATCCAGCCCGAGCAGGACGAGATCGTACGGTCCGGTCTCGGCGGCACGGTCTGTGTGCAGGGCGGCCCCGGCACCGGGAAGACGGCCGTCGGCCTGCACCGCGTCGCGTACCTCCTCTACGCCCACCGCGACCGGCTCGCCCGCACCGGCACCCTCGTCATCGGGCCGAACAGGTCCTTCCTGCACTACATCGAGCAAGTGCTGCCCGCGCTGGGCGAGTTGGCGGTCAAGCAGGCGACGGTCGACGATCTGGTCGCGCATGTGGAGGTGCGGGGTACGGACGAGGCGGTGGCCGCGGTCGTGAAGGGCGACGCGCGGATGGCCGAGGTCCTGCGCCGGGCCGTCCGTTCGCACGTGACCATGCCCACCGAACCCGTCGTGGTCGTACGCGGCTCACGGCGCTGGCGGGTACCGGCGTACGAACTGGAGGAGATGGTCCGGGAGTTGCTGGCCCGGGACATCCGCTACGGCGCCGCCCACGAGGCCCTGCCGCAGCGCATCGCGCACGCCGTGCTCGTCCAGATGGAGCGGTCCGGAGAGGCGCCGGACGACCGTGTGCAGGACGCGGTCGCCCGCAACACCGCGGTGAAGGCGGCGGTGAAGGCGATCTGGCCGCCGGTCGACCCCGCGAAACTCGTCCTGCGCCTGCTCTCCGACCCCGACTTCCTGGCCGCCCACGCGGAGGGAATCCTCACCGAGGACGAGCAGAAGACGATCCTCTGGGCGCCGCCCGGATCCGGTAAGAGGGCCGTACGGTCGGTCAAGTCCGCCAAGTGGTCGGCCGCGGACGCCGTGCTGATCGACGAGGCCACCGACCTCGTACGGCGCACGCACTCGCTCGGGCATGTGGTGCTCGACGAGGCGCAGGACCTCTCCCCGATGCAGTACCGGGCGGTGGGCCGGCGCTGCTCGACGGGTTCGGCGACGGTACTCGGAGACCTCGCGCAGGGCACGACGCCCTGGGCGACGCGGAGTTGGGACGAGGCACTGGCCCATCTGGGTAAGCGGGACGCGGTCGTGGAGGAGCTCACGGCCGGTTTCCGCGTGCCGACGGACGTCATCACGTACGCGTCCCGGCTCCTCCCGCACATCGCGCCGGGCCTGACCCCGGTGGCGTCGGTCCGCGAGAACCCGGGCTTCTTCGAGGTCCGTACGACGACCGGGGACGGCGACCCGGACGCCGAAGTGGTGGCCGCCTGCGAGGAGTTGCTGCGCAACGAGGGCTCGGTCGGCCTGATCGCGGCCGACGCACGCGTGCCGGCCCTCGCCGAGGCCCTGACGGCCGCCGGCCACACCTACCTCGGCCCCGGCGAGGAGACGACCCTCGCCACCCGTCTGACCCTCGTACCGGCCTCGCTGGCCAAGGGCCTCGAATACGACTACGTGGTCCTGGACGAGCCACAGGCCGTGGTCGACGGCGAACCGGACGAACGAACCGGCCTGCGCCGCCTGTACGTGTCCCTGACCCGAGCCGTCTCGGGCCTGATCGTCACGCACACGGCCCCGCTGCCGCAGCAACTGGCGCCATAGCCGTATAACCATCGGCATCGGCATGAGCCGGGCTCGTCAGGCGTCCAATGCCGTCCGCCACTCCCGTACCGCCTCCGCCGACACCGGCGCCGCCCAGCCGTCGGGCCGGGCCGCGCCGCCGATGTGGAACGCGTCGATGCCGGCCGCGCGCAACCGCGGCAGGTGGTCGAGGCGGAGGCCGCCGCCGACGAGGAGCTGGGGCCCGTAGCCCGGTTCACCGTGTCGGCGGGCCTCCGCGAGGAGCGTGGGCAGGCCCTCGTCGACGCCCGCCGGCGAGCCCGCCGTGAGGTACGTGTCCAGGCCGGGCAGGTCGGCGAGCCGCTTGCGGAGCGCGTCCCGGTCCGCCGTGCGGTCGATGGCCCGGTGGAACGTCCAGCGGCAGCCGTCCAGTTCGGCGAGGAGCGCCTCGATCACGGGCAGGTCCGGCTCCCCGGCCTCGTCGAGGAACCCCAGCACGAACTCGTCCGCCCCGGCCACCCGCAGCCCCCGCGCAGCCCGTACGAGCCCCCGCACGTCCCCGGCGTCGAAGCCGTCGGCCGACCGCAGCATCACGCGCAGCGAGATGTCGACGGCGGCCCGGATCCCCGCGAAGGTCCCGACCGGCGGGGTGAGCCCGTCGGCGGCCATGTCGGTGACCAGCTCCAGCCGGTCCGCACCCCCGGCCTGGGCGGCGACCGCGTCCTCGACACCGAGGGCGATCACCTCCAGGACTGCACGCTTGCTCACAGGACCTCTCCCCTCGGGCGGCTACAGGCTACAGGTCTAGTCCAATAGCAAGCCTACGCGCACACCGGGGGGCTCAGCCGAACAGGTTGAGCTCTGCCTCCGTCGCGCCCGCCAGCTCGTACCGCGTGCCGGTCAGCGGCCGGGCCGCGTAGAGCCGTACGAGGGTGGCAGCGTCGCCGATGTAACGCGCGGGCGGCCGCTCGCCGGACGGCGCGCCGAGCAACAGCGGCTCATCCATGTCGTCGAGGTCGGCGTGCAGCGCGAGGAGGCCCCGCTCCCGGCTGAGCCACGCCAACAGGTCGAGCGCGGGCCCCACTTGGGCGCCCGCGTACGCTCCGGGCTCGCCCCAGGCCTCGCGTACGTCGCCCGCGTGCACCCACTCCCCGAGCGCGACCGCGTCCAGTATTCCGCGCGTCTTGGCGATCACCGGTCCCGCGTCGGTCATCCCCCGCTCCAGCTCGTCGACGATCTCCGCCACGGACCAGCCGTCCCGCTCGGCGATGTCCCGGTCGTTGGCCTCAGGGCTGAACACGTCCTCCTCGTAGCGCCTCTCCACCACCCGGTTCAGCACGGTCGAACAGTGCGCCACCACATGCCGCACCGTCCACCCCGGACAACAGGTCCTGACCGCGAAGTCCTCCTCAGGCCGCCCCCGCAGGAGCGGTATCAGCACATCCCGCTCGGCGGCCAGCAGCCGCCCGGGCAGTTCCGGGTCCCGTACACCGTGCACGTCAGCAGCAGTCATGCGGTCCACGCTAGAGGCGGCGCGGGATCAAGGACAGTGCACCGGCGCACAGGCGCACAATGGCCCCATGCCCGACCCCGACACCCCCATGGCCTCCGAGCCCCCCGGCCCCGTGGACGACCTGCGCACCCGCTGGATCCGCACGCTCCGAGCGAGTCGTGGGACGGGCGCCCCGGACGCTCCGGACGTCCCCGACCCCATCCCGTACGCCGACGACCTCCTCGCCCGCTGGTCGGAGCCGCAGCGGCGGTACCACACCCTCGACCACCTCACCGCGGTCCTGGACCACATCGACGTGCTGGAGGAGGACGCGGAGGACCCGGAGCTGGTCCGCCTGGCCGCGTGGTTCCACGACGCGGTCTATCTGCCCGACCGCTCCGAGAACGAGGAACGCTCGGCCCGTCTCGCCGAACGTGCCCTCCCCGAGGCCGGCCTCTCCCCCGCCGCCACCGCCGAGGTCGCCCGGCTGGTACGCCTCACGGTCACCCACGACCCGGCCGAGGACGACCCGAACGGCCAGGTCCTCTGCGACGCCGACCTGGCGATCCTGGCGGCGCCCCCGGGCACGTACGCCCTCTACACCGCCGCCGTCCGCGAGGAGTACGCCTTCGTCCCGCCGGACGCCTTCCGCGAGGGCCGGGCCGCGATTCTGCGCCAGCTCCTGGACCTGCCCCGCCTCTTCCGCACGCCGTACGGGACAAGGGAATGGGAAGGCCGGGCCCGCCGGAACCTGGAATCCGAACTGGCCGGACTGACCGAACTGACGGACTGACCGACGGGCGGGCGGGCGGGCTGACGCGTGGGCTGACGAGCTAAGACAGGATCTCGACGTACCCGTCGGTTCCGTGCACGCGGATCCGCTGCCCGTCCCGGATCAGCCGGGTGGCCTGCTCCACGCCCACGACGGCCGGCAAGCCGTACTCCCGGGCGATCACCGCGCCATGGGTCATCAGGCCGCCCACCTCCGTCACCAGGCCCGCGACTCCGACGAACAGCGGCGACCAGCTGGGGTCCGTGAAGGCCGTGACCAGGATGTCGCCCGCTTCGAGATCGGCCTCCGCCATGTCGAGGATGACGCGGGCCCGTCCCTCGACGGTCCCGGCGGAGACCGGGAGGCCGATCAGGGCGCCGGACGGCACGCCGTCGCGCCGGTACGCCCCGGTGACCGCCTCACCGTCCGAGGTGAGCACCCGGGGCGGTGTGAGCGCGTGGTACGACCGGAACGCGTCCTTGCGCTGCTGGATGAGCCGGTCGTCTACTTCGTTCGAGCGCACGACGTCGTGCAGTTCCTGGAACGTGAGGTAGAAGACGTCCTCCTTCTCAGGAAGCACTCCGGCCCGCACGAGGCGCTCGGCCTCCTCCAACAGGGCCTGCTTGTAGACGAAGTAGCGGCTGACGATGTTGTACTTCGGGTACTCCCGGTACCCGACGAAGGTCCGGACCCGGTCGATCATCCGCTTGGCCTCGTCGGCTTTCCGGTCCCCGTCCGGCAGGGCCCGCAGGCGCGACAGCACGTCCTGTTCCTTCTTCCGCGCCTTCTGCCGCCCTTCCTCGAAGCGCCGCCCGGCGGCGCCCGGCTCGAAGTTCCTGACGTTGTCGAGGATCACCGGTACGAGCGTGGTGGGGCGCTCGCGCCAACGCGGCCTCGTGATGTCGATCTCGCCGACGCAGCGCATGCCGTACCGGTCGAGGTAGGCCTCGATGGCGTCGCGCGCCTCGGCCCCGCCCGCGAGTCGCGCCAACTCGCCCAGGAAGTCTGTGCCTTCGACGTACTCGACGTGCTCGACGACCCGCAGGAACGCCACCACCTCCGGATGCGGGCGGATCACGTCGGCGACGTCGAGCAGCGCCAGTCCCATCTCGGACGTGACGTTGTCCGGTGCGGACAGCGTGAGCGTGTCAGCCGCGTTCTTCTCGCCCAGCCACTCCTGCAACTTGTCGTTGAGCCACCAGTTGGCCTCCATCCCCGCCATGATCGCCCGCATGCTCAGCGGATCGCCGAGGACTCGTTTGTGGTCCTCGAAGGCCTCCGACAGGTACTCGAACAGCGCCGGTCCGGTCTTCGTCCGGATGTCGCGCTCCAGGGCGGCGAGGGACGCCTGGCTGCGCTCGATCAGCCCGGTGACGATGGCCGGATCGGTCTCGATCGGGGCGGCCGCGCCGCCGGCCGGTGCGGCCGGTGCGGCTGGTGCGGCTGGAGCGACCGGAGGCCCGCCGGGACCCGCGTCCGGGAGCGACGGGATGAAATCGTCGCGGTCGAGGACGGTCTCCAGCGCGTCCCTGATCAGCGGATCGCCCCTCCCGATGACGTCCAGGAGGCCGGCGCGGCTCGCGGGCGAGGCCAGCCGCCGGGTGACGTCGACGAACAGCCTCCCGCCGGCCTCGGGCATCGGCACCATGGCCGTCAGCTGCCACACGGAGAGCCCCAGCGGCCGCATGGGGTCGGTCATCATCTGCTGATGGCCGACGGAGATGTAGACGTGATTCTCCTGATCGCCGGTCTCGGGGACGGGGGTGGGAGTGGGGACGGGGATGGGGATGGGGATGGGGAACAGCGTCGTGATCGGCCGGCTCTGGACGATCTGGAAGCCGTCGTCGGCCAGGCACCACTCGATGTCCTGCGGGCTGCCGAAGTGCGCTTCGATCCGCCGCCCGAGTTCCACGAGCCGCACGACCTGCGCATCCGTCAGCGCCGGCTGCTCCTGCCGCCGCGAGTCGATCGCCACTTCCCGCGTACCGCCGGCCGGCAGGGCGTGAACGGCACGCTGTTTTGCGGCGATCGTCCTGGCGACGACCTCGCCGTCCCGCACCTTGAAGACGTCCGGGTTCACCAGGCCGGAGACCAGGGCCTCGCCGAGGCCGAAGCCGGCGTCCACGGTGGCGACCTTCCGGTTGCCCGTGACGGGGTCGGCCGTGAACAGGATGCCGGACGCTTGCGGGAAGACCATCCGCTGCACGACCACGGCCATGTCGACCGTACGGTCGTCGATGCCGTTCTGCCGCCGGTAGGTCACGGCCCGCTCGGTGAACAGCGAGGCCCAGCACCGGCTGACGTGCCGGAGGATCGCCTCCGGCCCCACGACGTTCAGATACGTGTCCTGCTGGCCGGCGAAGGAGGCCGTCGGCAGGTCCTCCGCCGTCGCGCTGGACCGGACGGCGCAGGCGGCCTGCTCGCCGAGCCGGGCGAGCGCGCCGGTGATCTCCGCCGCGAGGTCGCCCGGGACGGCCGTCTCTTCGATGGTCCGGCGAATCTCCGCGCTGAGCGTGCGGATCGCCTCCCGGTCGTCCGGGTCCAGGCGCGACAATTGATCGAGCCGGTCGTCGACCGACGGCGCCTCCGCCATGATCCGCCGGAAGGCGTCCGTCGTCACGCAGAAGCCACCCGGCACGCGGATACCTTCGATCCGCGACAGCCCGCCCAGGTGCGCGCCCTTGCCGCCGACGACCGCGACCTGCGCCTCGTCGACCTCTTGAAGATCCAGCACGTACTGCCCGGTCATGTCCGACGCCACCGCGTCCCCCATCGTCGACACCAACACACGCTCGCTGTGGCCCCAACTCCGCAGGTTGCGGCCTCGGCCGACGATTCTGCGCCGCGCCCCGGGGCTTGCCGCAAGCCCCCCGGCGCGCTATACGTTGAGAGTGGCAAGGAGCGGGCTCTCCTTGCCTTTGTCTTTGTCCTCCCTCTGTCTTTGTCCTCCCCGGCCTACGGATCGGCCGGATTGACGGGCTGAACAGCACTCGATGGAATGGCACACCCATCCTTGAGGTTGGCACTCAATATGCCCGTCCCCACGCGCAACAACAGCGCCACCAATGACCACCGCACCCGCATGCCCCTGGCCGTCTACATCCTCGGGCTCTCCGTCTTCGCACTCGGCACCAGCGAGTTCATGCTCTCCGGCCTGCTGCCGGCCGTCGCGGACGACATGAACGTGTCGATTCCGCGCGCGGGCCTGCTGATATCGGCCTTCGCGGTCGGCATGGTGGTGGGCGCGCCCCTGCTGGCCGTCGCGACCCTGCGGCTGCCCCGCCGCACCACCCTGATCGCCCTCATCACGGTCTTCGGCCTGGGCCAGATCGCGGGCGCCCTCGCCCCGAACTACGCCGTGCTCTTCGTGTCCCGCGTCATCAGCGCGCTGGCCTGCGCCGGATTCTGGGCGGTCGGCGCGGCCGTGGCCGTCGCGATGGTCCCGGTGAACGCCCGCGCCCGCGCGCTCGCCGTCATGATCGGCGGCCTGTCGATCGCGAACGTCCTCGGCGTCCCGGCGGGCGCCTTCCTCGGCGAGAGCCTCGGCTGGCGTTCGGCGTTCTGGGCGGTCGGCGCGGCCTCCGCGATCGCGCTTGTCGGAGTGGCCACCCTCATCCCCCGCATCCCGCTCCCGGACGAGAAGCCGCAGCTCAGGCGCGAGCTGACGATCTACCGCGACCGCCAGGTCTGGCTCACCATCTCCCTCATCGCGCTCGCCGCGGGCGGTGTCTTCTGCGCGTTCAGCTATCTCGCCCCGCTCCTCACGGACGTCGCCGGGCTCGACGAGAGCTGGGTGCCCGCCGTGCTCGGGCTGTTCGGGATCGGCGCGCTGGTCGGTACGACGATCGGCGGCCGGATCGCGGACGCGCACCTCTTCGGGGTGCTGCTCTCCGGCATCGCCGCCTCGACCGTCCTGCTCGTCGCGCTCGCGCTGCTCGGGCAGTACGCCGTGGCCGCCGTCGCGCTCTCCTTCCTCCTCGGCCTCTCCGCCTTCTACACGGCCCCGGCCCTGAACGCCCGGCTGTTCAACGTCGCCGGCGCCGCCCCCACCCTGGCCGCCGCGACCACCACGGCCGCCTTCAACCTCGGCAACACCAGCGGCCCCTGGCTCGGCGGCGCGGTCATCGACGCGGGCCTCGGCTTCTCCTCACCGGCCTGGGCGGGCGCCGCCATGACGCTCACTGCGGGCGCGGTGACGGCGGTCTCGCTGCGCCTTCACCGACGTACGGCATCCAGGGTGGTCATCGGCGCCCAGCCCGCCGACTCCGCCCACTCCGACCGGTCCATGGTGTCCAACTCGCCCGTAAATCCGTCCCGTTCCGCGAACTGAGCACCTATTCTCACCGACATGGGGGACATGGGCATGAGCGCGGACATGGGCGGGGAACGGGTGGAAGAGGCCGTCACCGGCGCGCTCGCGCTGCTGCGAACGGCGGCCGGGCGGGACTGGAGCGTCAAGGCGGGCCGCCTCGACTGGAGTTGCCGCCGGACGGCGGAGCACATCGCCTCGGCTCTCGTCGCGTACGCGGGGCAGTTGGCGGGCCGCCCCACCGACCGGTACGTACCGTTCGACATCACCTTCGAGGAGTGCGAGGGCGCCGAGGACGTCCTCGAAGTCATCGAGACGACCGCCGCCCTGCTCGCAGCCGCGATCCGCGCCACCCCACCCGAGGTCCGCGCCTTCCACCCCTACCCCTTCCGCAGCGCGAACCGCGAGGGCTTCGCCGCGATGGGCGTCACCGAGGTGCTCGTCCACACGCACGACATCGCCGAGGGCCTGGGGATCGCGTACGAGCCCCCGGCCGCGCTCTGCGAGGGCGTACTGACCCGGATCTTCCCGAACGTCCAGCCGGCCCCCGACCACTGGCGGACCCTCCTGTGGGCCACCGGCCGGGGCGACCTGCCGGGCCGCGCCCCGGTCACCACCTGGCGCTGGAGCAACAACCTGGTCATCCCCGCCGAACGCCTCACCCTGCAAGGGGTCAGCCCCGCGGCCGCCACCGACCTGCACGTGGGCGGCGGCACCGGCGGCTTCGAGTGGACCGAGGACGGCCCGCTGGACGGCACGCGCGCCGGCGCCGGCCTGGTCGTGCGGGCGTACGAGGCCGGGACGCACCGCCCGGAGTGGGGCCAGTTCGTCCTCGTACGCCGTGCGGACGGACGCGCGGTCGGCAGCATGGGCTTCCACGGCGCCCCCGACGACGAGCGCCGCTCCGAGGTCGGCTACGACCTGGTGGAGTCCGCCCGCGGCCACGGCTACGCGACCGAGGCCCTGCGCGCCCTGTCCGCGTGGGCACTGGCCCGCGAGGACGTAACAGCCCTGTTCGCCCTGGTGGACCGCGCCAACTCCCCTTCCCAGCGCGTAGTTTCACGCGCGGGCTACACGCTGGTGAGCGAGGGCGAGGAGGCGTACGCGTACGAGCTGCGCCGCTAAAACCCGGGGGGCCGGGGGGCCGGGGCCTACGAACTCCCGGACTCCGACTCCGTACGCCCCTTATGCCCCGCACTCCCCGTAGGTCCCATACTCCCCGTACGTCCCTTGGGTCTGCGCAGGCCGGACGCGTGGAGGAGCCGTACCACCTCGCGGCTCCGCACCTCCACCGCGCCCGCCCGCACGACGTCCGCGTACCGGTGCGCGGGGATGTCGTAGTGGTCGCGCTCGAAGGCCCGCGGCGGGACGCCCAACTCGGCGGCGAACCGGTGCAGTTCGTCGAACGAGACGTCGCTGACCAGGTGCGACCACATACGGCCGTGCCCCGGCCAGTCCGGCGGATCTATGTAAACCGTCACGAGGAAGGCGTCCCCCCGGCGGCCGACCCGAGGGCGCCCACCGCCGAGACCGTCACGCCCGCCTTGTGGCACACCCAGTGCGGGTCGGGCCCCAACTCCGGCTCCACGTCGAGGGCATGCGGGTCACCGGCACCGCAGACCGGGCAGAGCGGCCAGCGCCCGTACCGCTCCAGCAGCGCGTCCTGTACGTCCTGGGCCACCAGCCCCGCCACGAAGTCGACCCCCTCGGGCCACTGCTCCACCCACCACCGGCGCTGCACCACCGACTCCTCGACAAGCGAGACGACGTCGGCCTCCGCGACCTCCCCCGCGACAAGATCGGCGAGCACCAGCGCACGAGCCGCGTGCAGCGCCTGCTCCAAGGGGCTGACGGAATGAGGAGATGGCGGAGAGTCGTCCATCCCTCCATTGTGCGCCAGCCCCACGGCGTAAGCCGCGCCCCGCAAGGGGCGCGGGGAACGGCGCGCCCAGCCCCCACCGAACCCGCACCCACCCACCGGCCCGATAAGGGGCGCGAGGAACTGCGCGACAAGCCCCCACCGAACCCGCACCCACCCACCGGCCCATTAAGGGGCGCGAGGAACTGCGCGACAAAGCCCCACCGGCCCGCACCCACCCACCACCCCCGGCGCGGAGCGCCAACCACCCCCGCGCCCCCCTTGACCCACCCCCCGCCCGAAAATATCTTTCACACGTGAGCAACAAAGTGAAGGAAATTTTCGCCGGACCGGCCCCACCCGCCCCGGCCGCCCTCGCGGCAAAGGTCCGCACACTCGCCCCATCAATGACCCGCTCAATGCAACGCGTCGCCGAGACAGTGGCAGGCGACCCAGCCGGCTGCGCAGCCCTCACAGTCACCGGCCTCGCGGAGCTAACCGGCACCAGCGAAGCCACCGTCGTCCGCACCGCCCGCCTCCTCGGCTACCCCGGCTACCGCGACCTGCGCCTCGCCCTGGCCGGCCTCGCCGCCCAGCAGCAGTCGGGCCGGGCCCCCGCCGTGACCGCCGACATCGCGGTCGACGACCCGATCGCGGACGTGGTCGCCAAGCTCGCGTACGACGAGCAGCAGACCCTCGCCGACACCGCGGCCGGACTGGACACGGTCCAGCTCGGCGCCGCCGTCGGCGCGCTCGCCGCGGCCCGCCGTATCGACGTCTACGGCGTCGGCGCGTCCGGCCTCGTCGCCCAGGACCTCGTCCAGAAGCTGCTGCGCATCGGCCTGATAGCCCATGCCCACAACGACCCGCACCTCGCGGTGACCAACGCGGTGCAGCTGCGGGCCAAGGACGTGGCGATCTCGATCACGCACTCCGGTTCGACCGGCGACGTCATCGAGCCGTTGCGGGTCGCCTTCGAGCACGGGGCCACGACGATCGCGATCACCGGGCGCCCGGACGGACCCGTCACGCAGTACGCCGACCACATCCTCACCACGTCCACGGCCCGGGAGAGCGAGTTGCGGCCGGCCGCGATGTCCTCGCGTACGAGCCAGCTCCTTGTCGTGGACTGCCTGTTCATCGGGGTTGCGCAGAAGACGTACGAGACGGCGGCGCCCGCACTGTCGGCGTCGTACGAGGCGCTGGCGCACCGCCACCGGAGTGCTCCGCGGTAGTGCCGTTTGAGGCCGGTGGGTAGGTGCGGGTAGTGGGGGGCTGGTCGCGCAGTTCCCCGCGCCCCTGAAGGGGCGCCCAGCTGCACCGGAGAATCCAGTACCAGAAAGCCACGCACCAGAAAGAGCCGCCGTACATGACCTCCAGCGCCGATGCCACCGACGCCTCCGCCCCGTCTCCCTCCTCCTCCAACCATCGTGATCTGCGGGCCGAGTTGGAGACCCTGACCACCGAGGCGTTCCGGCCCGAGTTCTCCGAGATCGACCGGCTGCCCACGCTCGACATCGCGAAGATCATGAACGGCGAGGACGCGACCGTGCCGGCCGCCGTCGCCGCACGGCTCCCGCAGATCGCCGCCGCGATCGACGCGACCGCGGAACGGATGGCCCGGGGCGGCCGCCTGGTCTATGCGGGCGCGGGCACCGCCGGCCGGCTCGGGGTCCTGGACGCGTCGGAGTGTCCGCCCACCTTCAACACGGACCCGTCCGAGGTGGTCGGCCTGATCGCGGGCGGACCGTCCGCCATGACCACGTCGGTCGAGGGCGCGGAGGACTCCGGCGAACTGGCCGCCGAGGACCTGACCGCCCTGGACCTGACTCCGGACGACGTGGTCGTCGGCATCTCCGCCTCGGGCCGCACCCCGTACGCGATCGGCGCGGTGGAGTACGCCCGCGCGGCCGGCGCCCTCACCATCGGCCTGTCCTGCAA
Source organism: Streptomyces sp. NPDC050704 (assembly GCF_040654355.1). Lineage (NCBI taxonomy): Bacteria > Bacillati > Actinomycetota > Actinomycetes > Kitasatosporales > Streptomycetaceae > Streptomyces > Streptomyces sp. NPDC050704. The sequence continues at coordinate 52,469 of NZ_JBFAHW010000059.1, forward strand.
CGCGGACAGCGCCCTCGCGGCAGCCGCCGACCACGGCATCGAGGTGGTCGTGGGCCCGGAGCTCCTCACCGGCTCGACCCGCCTGAAGGCCGGTACGGCCCAGAAACTCGTCCTCAACATGCTCTCGACGATCACGATGATCCGCCTGGGCAAGACGTACGGGAACCTGATGGTCGACGTACGCGCCTCGAACGACAAGCTGCGGGCCCGCTCCCGCCGCATCGTCTCCCTCGCCACCGGCGCCTCCGACGAGGAGATCGAGTCGGCACTCGCCGCGACCGACGGCGAGGTGAAGAACGCGATCCTCACGATCCTGGCCGACGTGGACGGCCCGACGGCGGCCCGCCTGCTGGCCGAGAACGGGGGCCACCTGCGCCCGGCGCTGGCGGCGGCACTCAGCTGACCTCCTGCCGGAGTCGGGGTCGGGGTCGGAGCCGGACGGGACGGTGGACTGTCAGTGCGGCATGCGAGGCTGGGTGGGCCAACAGGAAAGGGGTACGAGCACCGTGAACCACGCGCAATTGACCGCCCTGGGCCGCGCCCTGCGGGTGCTCGGCGAGCACGGGGACGCGTTGTCCGCCGACACGGCCGACACGAAGCTGCACGAGGTCAAGGCCGACCTGAAGCGGGCCCTGGACCTGCTGGAGGAGACCGTCAGCACGGCGGCGCCCACCACGCGCTGCCCCGAGCACCCCACGGGACCGGTCGACGAGGATGCCCCCGACCTGTGCCTGCTCTGCGAGACCCGCCGCCGCATCGCCCGCCGCTCCAAGGTCAACGACTCGTTCCCACAAGGCCGTTCACCCGCTCCGGACGAGATCGTGGAGCGTACGAAGTCCCGTTACGGCGTACGGGGCGACCGCCCCCAGCCCCAGCAGCGCTGGCTCCCCGAGCTGTGGACCGGCCAGGCCTGGCAGCTCTGCGGCACCCCCCGCCGAGACAAGCAGGAAGCCGAGCTGTACCTCTCCGCCCAGCGCCGCGGCCCCCGCCCGAGCATGGCCTACCGCCTGGTCCACGAGTTCACCGACTACGAGGTGCTACGGATCTGGGGCACGCCGGTGAAGATCGACATCGAGCCGATGGGGAACTTGTAGGCGAGTTCGGGTCCGCCTGACCCGACACGAACCGAACCGTCATCTCGGCCGGGACCCGATCGGGTTCGGGTCGGGTTCAGGGCTTGCATAATGACGAGACGATACGTATCGTTTCGCAACATGAAGCCACTCGAACAACTCCTCCCCGTCGCACCCGGCACCCACCTGTGGACCGAGCAGCGCGGCAGCGCCGACGCACCGCCCCTCCTCCTCATCATGGGCGCGGGCGCGTCCGGCCTCGGCTGGCCCGAGCCGCTGGTCGACGCCCTCGCCGCCCACCACCGCGTGATCCGGTACGACCACCGCGACACGGGCCGTTCCACCTGGTCGTACGAGCAAGAGCCGTACCGCATCACCGACCTGGCCACCGACGCCCTCGCGGTCCTCGACGGCCTGGATGTGCGGCGGGCCCATGTCGTGGGGCTGTCACTCGGCGGCATGCTGGCCCAGTTACTCATCGCCGACGCCCCCGACCGCCTGCTGAGCGCCACACTGATGGGAACGGCGGCCCTCAGCACCGCCCCCTACACCCGCCCCGACGGAACCCTCGTCCCGGCGGACGAACTCCCCGGCATCTCACCCGAGATACTGGAGCTGTGGTCGCAGCCCGTCGAGGACCACGGCCTGGAGGCCGAGCTGGACCGGCGCGTGGCGCACTGGCGGGCACTCGCCGGCGACCAACTCCCCTTCGACGCCGCATACTTCCGCGACCTCGAACGGCGCATCATCGAGCACTCCGGCGGCTACGCCACGTCACCCGCACACGCCCTCGCAGACCAGTCGGACCTGCTCCGCACCGAGGCACTCGCCACGACCGAGGTACCCGCGCACGTCATCCTCGCCCCGGCCGAGCCCGTGTTCCCGCCGCCGCACGCACAGCACCTCACCCAGGCGATCCGGACCGCCCACCTCACCGAGATCCCGGGCATGGGCCACGCACTGCCGGGCCCGCTTCTCCCCGACCTCGCCAAAGCGGTGCTCTCCCACACCACGCGAGCCACGACGTCCCGGTGAGGTGGTGAGGTGGTGAGGTGGTGAGCTGGTCCATCGTCACGTCAACGGCGAGCGGACAGCCAGTCATCGAGCACGGCAAAGTCCGTATCGGCGAGACCGATCACGGAATCCACCCGGTGGAGGAGCGCCTGCCCTCGATGGTGCCTCGACACCCAGACGCGATCGAGATCGGTGATCTCGTCATCGACCCAGATGAACGGGCGTCCGGCCGCAGCCCGGACCAGCGCCCGGGTCTTCCAGTGCAGCACGCCCGCCTCGTCCTCCTCCGGCGCGTCCGGCAGGTCCGCCACCGGTAGCTCGGGCAGCCCGAGCAGCGGCGCTATCACCTCGTTGGCGTCGTCCATCCACGCGGTGGCCCAGATCAGCACGCAGGGCAGCGCGAGCAGACGCGGACCGTGTGCCGGGTCGATCTTCGCGAGCTGAGGATTCGACATGTCCTGCCAGCTGTCCCACTCCCCAGGGGCCGACGGAAGCCGCCCTCCGCCATAGGGCAGCAGCGTTCCGTCTACATCCAGGAAGAGCAGCGGCGACTCCACGTGATCGGTCATGGCCACACGCTAGCGGCGCTCCGCCCGGGCGAGGGCTGGAGTGGTCGGCCGCCGATGCGAGAGGGCACCGAGCCGCAGAGATCCGGAATCACCACAACCAAATAACAAGAGTCTTGTTAAAATGGCGTCATGGCCACCACTTCCGACCCCGGCCCCGGCGAAGGGCCCGTCCGCCCGGTCTCCGTCTCGCTCCACGAAGGCACCATCGCGGCCCTGAGGGCACGTACCGGCAAGCGCGGCATGTCCGCCTATGTCGAAGCCCTCATCCAGCGCCAACTGGAACGTGACCGGCTGCGCGAACTCATCGAGGACGCCGAAGCCGAACACGGCCCGGTCGACCAGACAGCGGTCGCGGCAAAGCGAGCGCTGCTGCGCGGCGACGCGGCCGATTCCGCGAACGTCGCGTGAGCGGCACGCTCGTTCTGGACTGCGAGGGGCTGTCCAAACTCGTCCGGCGCACACCCGAACTCACCGAATGGCTGGCGGCAGCCGAGGCCGAGGACATCCGTGTCGTCACCAGCTCCGTCACCCTCGTCGAAGCCCGCGACCCGAGGACCGACCAGCCCCGCTTCGACCACGCCGTCTCCCGGGTGAACATCATCCCGCCCGCCGAAACCATCGCCCGTCACGCGAGCAAGCTCCTCGCCGCAGCGGGACTGCACGGCCACAAGTACGCCCTCGACGCGATCGTGGCCGCCACCGCACTCTCTTCCCTGGCCCCGGTGACCGTCCTTACCTCGGACCCGGAAGATCTCCTCATGCTGTGCGGCCCCGGACCCCGCATCCGCGTCGTCAAAATCTGACCCTCGAACGCCGGTCACGGCAGCCGCCCCTCCCGGTTGATCCGCCGCACCCGCTCCCGCAGCACCTCCCCCGGCGGCGCGGCCCCCACCGCCTCCGGCGGACAGTCCCACTCCCGCCCACCGCCCACGGGCCGCAGCTGTACGTAGCCTCCCTCGCGCCCCATGATCTGCCCGACCCGCCCGTCCCGTACGTCGACCGCGTACTCCCCGCTCACGCCTCCTCCCCCGCCCCGCGCAGGATGGCGGCCAGCCGCGCCGCCGTACGCACGTTGCACCGGCCCAGCGCGACCAACGCGAACGGCTCGCCGGTCGCCGCCGTCACCGGATCGACCCCGAGCGACGGCAGGACGAGTCCCGCCCCGTCCAGGGCCGCCCGCAAGCACGCCACCACCTCTTCCGTCGACCGCACCCGCTCGCTACTCGACGTCAGCTCCATCGCGCCCTGCCTCCACTCTGAGTGTTCCCGTTCAGCACACAGCGTGGCCATAACGCCTCTAACCTGGCCAGAGTCGGCGCCCCAACAACAGCACCTGTGTGACAGGGAGTTGCGCATGGCAGGACCGAAGGACCTTGACCCGTCCTCGTCACCTCGCGCTCTGCTGGGCTCGGAACTGAGGCACGCGCGCGAGAAGAAGGGGCTCAGCCAGGCGAAGTTGGGCGAGCCTCTCTTCGTCAGCGGCTCGTTCATTGGCCAGCTGGAGTCCGGGACTCGGCGCATGCATCACGAGTACGCCGTCAAAATCGACCAGATCCTGGGTACGAACGGCTTCTTCACGCGCAACTGCGAGGCTTCCGCCAAGTCCAAGTACCCGAACCACTTCACCGAGGCGGTGGAAGCGGAGGCACTCGCCACGTCGATCAGGCAGTTCACACCGACGCTGATCCCCGGCCTGCTGCAAACTCCCGGCTACGCAGAGGCGCTGTTCCAGACCTACTGGCCGACGGCTTCGGAGACCGAGATCGAGCAGTTGGTGGCGACCCGAGTAGAGCGCCTACGCCTGCTGGCCGATCCAACAACCCCGTTGTTGTGGATGGTCCTCGACGAGGCCGGCCTCCGGCGCACGGTCGGCGGCGCGACGGTCATGGCGGCATCCCTCCACCACATCGCAGACCTGGCACGGCGTCGCCGGATCATCATGCAGGTGCTCCCGTTCGGCGCAGGCGCCGTGGGATCCCTGGCGAGCGGCATCAAGCTCATGTACTTTCCCGACGCCCCTCCACTCGCCTACACGGAGGGAATCGGCATGGGGCAGCTGGTGGACGAACCGGCGGCCATCACACGCCACGAGTTGACGTTCGACCTGGTCAGGGCCAGCGCACTCTCCTTCCAGGATTCCCTGGCCCTCATCGAGTCACTAGCGCAGGATTACACCCATGAAGCAGCACAGCCCTGAAACCTGGCACAAGTCCAGCTACAGCGGGGGCGACGGCGCCGACTGCCTCGAAGTGGCCCCCGGCAACCCCACCCACACCCCCGTCCGCGACTCCAAGAACCCCCTCGGCCCGAAGCTCAAGTTCCGGGCCGAGGCATGGTCGGCGTTCGTCGAAAACCTCAAGCAGGACTAGCGGGCCGCCGCCCCGAAGCTCAAGCACCGAGCTCCGAGCCCTGCTTCTGAGGATTGGGTGGTGGGCCACAACCCACCCACCCTCCCTGCGAGTTGACTTGCCGCGTTCGACTTGCCACGCACAGTCACATGGGCTTAGCGTGCCCAAATAGCAAACAACCCCCGCCAGGTGCTGGAACACCTGCGGGGGTCTGACCAACAAGATCGATCAGAGGTCGACCTGTGGCTGACGCCAACCTTAGTCCTGCCTTTCTGCCCGCGCACGCGACCCCGCACCCCATGGCCAACCCGGGTTACGGAAAACGCGGCGCCCAAGGCCGAGGCATACCGCAAGGGCCGCGCTCGCACAGACGGTTTCCGGGCGCCGGTGGACCACTTCAGGGGTCACGGTGAGTGGTCCGAGTCCGACGGTGCCCTCATGGCCGTCGAGATCACCTCTCACGACCGGGACACCAACCGCCGAGACCGCATCGACAAGCCCGTCGGCTACGCGGAGGCCGACATCCCCGTCTACCTCCTCATCGACCGCGACAACAACACCGTCACCGTGTTCAGCGAGCCGAAGGAAGGCCGCTACCAGCAGTCCCCGTCCTACCCGTGGGGAGCCTCGGTCGAGCTCCCCGCCCCCGTGAACATCACCCTGGAAACCGAGAAGCTCAAGGACTACGCGGACTGACGACCGACCTGACCGGACCGACCGGACCTGACAGCCCACCACAAGGCCGAAGGGTGCGCCCCCGGGCCTCGGCCCGTGGAACACACCCTTCAGACCCGCCGCGTCGGTCAGTACAGCTTGTTGACCGCGGTGACGGTGGTGTTCTTGAAGTCGGCGACCTGAGCGTGCTGGAAGTTGCCCATCTGGCCCCAGTCGACGACCGTCACGGTCCGGCCGTCCCGTCCGACCGAGAGCAGACCGATGTCGGAGGAGCCCCAGGAGGAAGCGGTGTGGACGCCGTAGACGTGGGCGCCCTCCTCGACGTTGAGCTTGCCGTAGTACTTCTGCGTCGCGGTGATGTCGGGGTCCTGCGCCATCAGCTTCTTGGCGCAGTCGTCGAGGTTCTTGCGCAGGAAGGCCGCGAAGTCCTTGGCCCGCTGCTCGTCCCGCTCCACCACCGTGACCTGCACGGCGTTGGTGTCGTACTCGGTCCCGAAGCTGCGGTGAGAGGCGATGGACGGCAGCGCGTCGCCCACACAGATCGGCAGCGCCTCGGGCTGCCCGGCGGTGACCGGCCCGGCGTACCAGGGAGAGCTCGGGTGCGGCGGCAGCTCGCCCGGCTCCAGGAACCGGGGGGTGTCGGAGTCGGCGGCGGTGGTGGCAGCGGCAGCCGGGACGGCGGCCACGGCGATACCGGCCAGGGCGGTCAGGGCGGTCACGGTGGCCAGGGCGAGTCGGTTACCGCGAGTACGGACGTTCATGTTTCCCCCATGTCGGTCGTTCACATCGTGATGTCGATCAGGTGAGGCGGTCGGCCCGTCACTGCGCATCACGGGCACCTCACACCAGATAAGACCCCCGGCCGCCCCCGCCCGTTGTACTCCGCCACGCCACGGATACGTCCCGAATGTCTCCGTCCGGCAACAGCGGCGCCCGGACCGCCTTCCGGCCCACGTACCCGCCTACCCGCGTACGCCGAGGGCGGCACCCCTGCCGAAACGGGGTGCCGCCCTCGGCGTACAGCGACGGTCAGCGGCCATCAACGGCCGTCAGCGGCCCTCAGCAGCCGTCACATCAACTGAGCGACCCCAGCGCCGTCGGCTCGTACGCCCCCAGCTCCCCGAACCGCCCGTCCAGCACCTTCGCCGCCCACTGCGGGTCCTGGAGCAGCGCGCGGCCGACGGCGACCAGGTCGAACTCGTCGCCCTCCAGCCGGTCCAGCAGGTCGTCGAGGCTCCTGGTCTCGGAGCCCTCGCCCTGGAAGGCCTTGAGGAAGTCGCCGTTCAGGCCGACCGAGCCGACGGTGATGGCGGACTTGCCGGTGAGCTTCTTCGTCCAGCCGGCCAGGTTCAGGTCCGAGCCGTCGAACTCGGGGAGCCAGTAGCGGCGCGTGGACGCGTGGAAGACGTCCACGCCGGCCGCGGCGAGCGGGGTCAGCAGGGCCTCCAGTTCCTCCGGGCTCTCGGCCAGCCGCGCCTTGTACGCCTCCTGCTTCCACTGCGAGTACCGGAAGAGGACCGGGAAGGTCGGCGACACCGACGCCCGTACCGCCGCCACGATCTCCGCCGCGAACTTCGTACGGGCCACCGGGTCGCCGCCGTACGCGTCGGTACGGCGGTTCGTGCCCGACCACAGGAACTGGTCGATCAGGTAGCCGTGCGCACCGTGCAGCTCGACCCCGTCGAAGCCGATCCGCTCGGCGGCGGCCGCGGCCTCCGCGAAGGCGGCGATCACGTCGTCCAGGTCCGCCTGGGTCATGGCCTTGCCCGTGCCCGCCGTGCCGTCGAGGCGCAGTCCTGACGGGCCGACCGCGGGCGCGTCCGCGAACGGCGGCTCACCGGCGGACCGCACCATGCCGATGTGCCACAGCTGCGGCATGATCTTCCCGCCCGCCGCGTGGACCGCGTCCGCGACCTTCGCCCAGCCCGCCAGCTCCTCCGCCCCGTGGAAGCGCGGGACGCTGTCGCTCTGCCCGGCCGACTCGTGGCCGACGTACGTGCCCTCGGTGATGATGAGGCCGACGCCCCCGGCGGCGCGGCGCGCGTAGTACGACGCCACGTCCTCCCCCGGCACACCGCCCGGCGAGAACTGCCGGGTCATCGGCGCCATCACGATCCGGTTCGGGACGGTCAGCCCGTTCAGGGAAACGGGCCGGGCCAGAATCTGGGCCGCACGGGAGGCGGAGGCGGTGGCAGTCACGAAGGGGGCTCCTCGAAGAGGTCGGTCGGGCGGCGAGCGCACGGGAGATTCCGGTCGGTATGTGCGCATGCATCAACCCGTGCCTACGGGTCAACCTCCCCGCCCGTGGCGCGCATTCCTCCCCGCCGCCGCACACTTCTGTGACCCCGGACACGCCCGAGGGCGGCACCCCTGGATGGGGTGCCGCCCTCGTCTGCGTGCTGCGTACTTCGTACTGCGTCCTGCGGTGAACTACCGAGCCTGGGCTTTCGCCTGGGCTCAGAAGTCCATGTCGCCGCCGGGCATGCCGCCACCGGCGCCGGCGCCGGCCCCGGCCTTCTCGGGCTTGTCGGCGATGACGGCCTCGGTGGTGAGGAACAGCGCGGCGATGGACGCGGCGTTCTGCAGGGCGGAGCGCGTGACCTTCGCCGGGTCGATGATGCCCTCGGCGATCATGTCGACGTACTCACCGGTCGCGGCGTTCAGGCCGTGGCCGATGGGCAGGTTGCGCACCTTCTCGACGATGACGCCGCCTTCGAGACCACCGTTGACGGCGATCTGCTTGAGCGGGGCCTCCAGGGCGAGCTTCACGGCGTTGGCGCCGGTCGCCTCGTCACCTTCGAGGTCCAGCTTCTCGAAGACCGTGGTGGCCTGGAGCAGGGCGACGCCGCCACCGGCGACGATGCCCTCCTCGACGGCCGCCTTCGCGTTGCGAACGGCGTCCTCGATGCGGTGCTTGCGCTCCTTGAGCTCGACCTCGGTGGCGGCACCGGCCTTGATGACGGCCACGCCGCCGGCCAGCTTCGCCAGGCGCTCCTGGAGCTTCTCGCGGTCGTAGTCCGAGTCCGAGTTCTCGATCTCGGCACGGATCTGGTTGACCCGGCCCGCGACCTGGTCGGCCGAACCGGCGCCGTCCACGATCGTGGTCTCGTCCTTGGTGATGACGACCTTGCGGGCACGGCCGAGCAGGTCGACGGTCGCGTTCTCGAGCTTGAGGCCGACCTCCTCGGAGATGACCTCACCACCCGTGAGGATCGCGATGTCGGCCAGCATGGCCTTGCGGCGGTCACCGAAGCCCGGAGCCTTGACGGCGACGGACTTGAAGGTGCCACGGATCTTGTTGACGACCAGGGTCGACAGGGCCTCGCCCTCGACGTCCTCGGCGATGATCAGCAGCGGCTTGCCCGACTGCATGACCTTCTCCAGGAGCGGGAGCAGGTCCTTGACGTTACCGATCTTGGAGTTGGCGATGAGGATGTAGGGGTCGTCGAGCGACGCCTCCATCCGCTCCATGTCGGTGGCGAAGTACGCCGAGATGTAACCCTTGTCGAAGCGCATACCCTCGGTGAGCTCAAGCTCCAGACCAAAGGTCTGGGACTCCTCGACGGTGATGACGCCTTCCTTGCCGACCTTGTCCATGGCCTCGGCGATGAGCTCGCCGATCTGGGTGTCGGCGGCGGAGATGGAGGCCGTCGAAGCGATCTGCTCCTTGGTCTCGACATCCTTCGCCTGCTCCAGCAGGGCACCGGAGACGGCCTCGACGGCCTTCTCGATACCGCGCTTGAGAGCCATCGGGTTGGCGCCGGCGGCTACGTTGCGCAGACCTTCGCGCACGAGCGCCTGGGCGAGCACGGTCGCCGTGGTCGTTCCGTCGCCGGCGACGTCATCCGTCTTCTTGGCGACTTCCTTGACCAGCTCGGCGCCGATCTTCTCGTAAGGGTCCTCGAGCTCGATCTCCTTGGCGATGGAAACACCATCGTTGGTGATCGTGGGGGCGCCCCACTTCTTCTCGAGGACGACGTTGCGGCCCTTGGGGCCAAGGGTGACCTTGACGGCGTCGGCGAGCTGGTTCATCCCGCGCTCGAGACCGCGCCGTGCCTCCTCGTCGAACGCGATGATCTTGGCCATGTGAAGTGGTCCTCCCGGACTGGGGTGGATTGCTCCGGACCGCGCTGGCGCCCGCGACGGACGGCCTGCCTGCCTCGTGGTTCCCTGCCCCACCCGGCCTGCGGGCCTCACCCACCCGGTCCTTCGTTATCACTCTCACCATCAGAGTGCTAACGCCAATGATTAGCACTCGACCCATGCGAGTGCAAGCGGCTCACGATGATCCGCAGGTGGGAGCAGGGGCGTACGGGGCGCGCAGGCATGCCGAAGGGCTCGCACCCGAGGGTGCGAGCCCTTCGAAAGAAGAACGTCGCTGCAGTAAGTCGGCGCGTGCTTCAGCCGGTCGCCAGTCGGACCATGTCCGCCTGCGGCCCCTTCTGGCCTTGCGAGATCTCAAAATCGACTCGCTGACCCTCTTCCAGGGTGCGGTAGCCGTCCATCTGAATCGCGCTGTAGTGGACGAATACATCCGCACCACCGTCGACCGCGATGAAGCCGTACCCCTTCTCCGCGTTGAACCATTTGACGGTGCCCTGAGCCATGCCTAACTCCCCTATTACTGGCCCTTGCACAGACCCGCACTTCGCGGATCCGGGTCAGACCTCACCCCCCAACGGTTGGGGGTGTGCGCCGGAACGCGTCGACCGCGGCTGAATGTATCCGTCCAACTGCCGTCTGCAACAGGTCAATCGGACGAGAATTCTGAGCACTGCCGATCAGGAATATGTGGAGATTCCACGAAGATCCAGGGCAAGTCGGGCCCCATAAATGCCATAAGCGGCTCAAAAAGGCCGCTCACTTTGGCTGCTTCTTGTCGGGCTCCAGGCGTGAACTCATATGCGCCCGGCATGCGAAGCGAAGCAGGTTCCCCAACTGTACCGCGCTCAACCATACAGAATTGCCCCCTCCGTTTCTCTCACGGAGAGGGCAATTCGATGAACGCTCAGTAACTACAGTTACCGACGGTAATGATCAGCCTCCGGCACTGCGCTCAATGGTCAGCCTCCGGCGACGGCCGGAATGATCGAGACTCCGGCCCCGTCAGGCGTCGCCGTCTCCAGCCCCTGCTCGAAGCGGACGTCGTCGTCATTCACGTACACATTGACGAAGCGACGCAGCTTGCCCTGGTCGTCCAGGACGCGGGCGGCGATACCGGTGTGGTTCTTCTCAAGGTCGGCGATGACCTCACCGAGAGTCCCACCCTCGGCGGCCACCTCGGCCTTACCGCCCGTGTAGGTGCGCAGGATGGTGGGGATACGAACGTTGACGCTCATGGGGAGTGACCTCCGGTCGGGTATGGCTGGCGGCCCGCGCCCCTCAGGGGCGCGGGGAACTGCGCGACCAGCCCCCACCGGCCCGCAGCATGAATACGGCGTCTAGGAAGCGAGCCCAGCCTCACGGAACGAGTCAAGACTGGGACGGATGGTCGCAGTGAGCCCCGTGTCGGAGGCAACCGCGTCCAGGGTCTTGAGACCGTCACCCGTGTTCAGGACGACAGTCGTGAGCGTCGGATCCAGCAGCCCGTTCTCGATCAGCTTCTTCGCAACCCCCACCGTCACACCACCGGCGGTCTCCGCAAAGATTCCCTCGGTCCGCGCCAGCAACTTGATCGCGTCCACGACCTGCTCGTCGTTCACGTCCTCCACGGCACCCCCGGTACGCCGCGCGATGTCAAGCACGTACGGCCCGTCCGCGGGGTTTCCGATGGCGAGCGACTTGGCGATCGTGTTCGGCTTCTGCGGCCGTACGACGTCGTGTCCGGCCTTGTAGGCCACGGACACCGGCGAGCAGCCCTCGGCCTGGGCGCCGAAGATCTTGTACGGCTTGTCCTCGACGAGCCCGAGCTCGATCAGCTCCTTCAGACCCTTGTCGATCTTCGTGAGCTGGGAGCCGGAGGCGATGGGCACGACCAGCTGGTCCGGGAGCTGCCAGCCGAGCTGCTCGCAGATCTCGTACGCCAGGGTCTTGGAGCCCTCCGCGTAGTAGGGCCGCAGGTTGACGTTGACGAAGCCCCAGCCCTCGCCGGCCGGGTCGCCGATCAGCTCGGAGCAGAAACGGTTCACGTCGTCGTAGTTGCCCTCGATGCCGACGAGCTCGCCGCCGTAGACCGCGGCCATGACGACCTTGCCCTGCTCCAGGTCGTGCGGGATGAACACGCAGGAACGGAAGCCGGCCCGGGCGGCGGCGGCGCCCACCGCGCCGGCCAGGTTGCCGGTGGAGGAGCAGGAGAGGGTGGTGAAGCCGAAGGCGCGGGCGGCCTCGATGGCCTGGGCGACGACGCGGTCCTTGAAGGAGTGCGTCGGGTTGCCCGAGTCGTCCTTCACGAAGAGCTTGCCGGGGTCGACGCCCAGCTCGCGGGCCAGGTTGTCGGCCTGGACGAGCTTGGTCCAGCCCGGGTTGATGTTCGGCTTCTGGGCCACGTCGGCGGGGACGGGCAGGAGCGGCGCGTACCGCCAGATGTTCGCGGGGCCCGCTTCGATGCGCTTGCGGAGTTCCTCGGTGTCGTACGCCGAGAAGTCGTACGCGATCTCCAGCGGGCCGAAACACTCCTCGCAGGCGAAGACCGGGCCGAGCGGGACGCGGTGGCCGCACTCGCGGCAGGAAAGCGCGGCGGCGGGGCCGAGATCTACAGCGGCCTTGGAGTTCGTGGTGTCCGCGGAGGTCGTGGCATCCGTGGAGTTCGTGGTGCTTGCAACTGTCTGCGCAGCCATGGAGGCGAGGCCCTTTCTCCTCATCTTCCTCACGACGCACTTCGCCGTGAGACGGATTTGGCACCTTCCCGAGCCGGGAGCCTCGCGTGGCTGATCGACAATGATCAGGACGAGACCGGCTGGAGGGTTGCCGGGGCTTCAACGGGCCGTATCCCTCTGCCCCTCTGGATGAGCGGTATTCGATTGTTGATCGGTGAAACACGTTGACGACCCCCGACATGCGATGGTCATCAGCGTTGCTCAAGACTGTAACCGAAGGCCTGGATCGTGGAGAGAGCCGTCCGAACCGCGAGATGGCGGCCCACACCGGTCGCCGCCCGCGGCGGGCACACGCATCCCAATGAACGCAAGGGAGAGCCGCACGTGCTGGAAGACGTCGAGCGCTGGCTGAACACGCGCTCCTGGGCCGTTGACGACCGCCCGCTCAAGAAGCTCATCGCCGCGAAGCGCTCCGCCAACTCCACGGTGAGCGTGGTGCTGCCCGCGCTCAACGAGGAGGAGACCGTCGGCGAGATCGTCGCCGTGATCCGCCGCGAGCTGATGACCAGGAAGGTGCCGCTCGTCGACGAGATCGTCGTGATCGACTCGGGTTCGACGGACCGCACCTCCGAGGTCGCCGCCGAAGCGGGCGCCCGCGTCGTGCACCGGGACGAGATACTCCCGCGCATCCCGGCCGTCCCCGGCAAGGGCGAGGTGCTGTGGCGCTCGCTCCTGGTCACCAGCGGGGACATCGTCTGCTTCATCGACGCGGACCTGAAGGAGTTCTCGGCGGACTTCGTCTCCGGGATCGTCGGCCCGCTGCTGACCGATCCGGGGGTGGACCTCGTCAAGGCGATGTACGACCGCCCGCTCGGCTCCGCCGCAGGTCAGGGCGGCCGGGTCACGGAACTCATGGCCCGCCCGCTGCTGAACATGCACTGGCCGCAGCTGGCCGGCTTCGTCCAGCCGCTGGGCGGGGAGTACGCGGCCCGCCGCTCCCTCCTGGAACAGCTGCCCTTCCCCGTCGGATACGGCGTGGAGCTGGGCATGCTCATCGACGCCCTGCACCTCGTGGGCCTGGACTCGCTCGCCCAGGTCGACGTCGGCGTCCGCAAGCACCGCCACCAGGACGGGCAGGCGCTGGGCCGGATGGCCGCCACGATCTACCGCACGGCCCAGCTGCGACTGGCCCGCGGCCACCTCGTCCGCCCGGAGATCACCCAGTTCGTACGGGGCGAGGACGGCTTCGAGCCGCGCACCCACTCGGTGGACATGGAGGAACGCCCCCCGATGGCGGAGATCGCGGAGTACGTGGAACGAAAGGCGGCGTAGGGCGGGCCCTGGGGCGGGCTGTCTTCATGGTGGAGACGACCTGGTTCTCGCACCGCGCGCTCTGGCACCTGGTCTTCGGCGGCGCCTTCCGCCG
>NZ_JBFAHW010000060.1:0-65799 GCF_040654355.1 Streptomyces sp. NPDC050704
GGCGTTTGAGGACGAGGCCGTTCAGGCCGATTGCGGGGGTCTGGGGGCGCAGCCCCCAGGGATGGGACGGGTAGGGGCGGCGGGGGCGAGGAAACACTCACCCGTGCAGCCGCGCCCCGCAGTGCGGCCAAGGACTGGCCCCCCGCCGCACATAGAGCTTCTTCGCGCGGAACGTCTGCTCGGCCGCCGGCGCGTCCTGTGGGCGGCCGGAGCCGCCGAGACTGTGCCAGGTCTGGTTGTCGAACTGGTAGAGGCCGCCGTACGTGCCGGAAGGATCTACCGCCCCCGACCGACCTCCCGACTCGCAGTGGGCGAGCCCCTGCCAGTTCAGACCGTCGGCGCCCTGCACCGACGCCGGCATCGGCCTGGTCCCGACCTTCACCACCTGCGCCCGCGGCTCATGGACGACCTCGACGCCGAGCCGCCGCGGCTTCTCCTTGACGCCGTTGACCGTGCGCAGGGCGTACGTGACGCGTCGCAACCCGGGCCGCCCCGCCCGCTCGACGACCTCCGTGCCCCGGAAGAGCGCGGGGTCCTCGGTCCGCTCCACCGCGAAGGGGATCGGCTCCTCGCGGACCTCCTTCGTGCCGGTGATCCGCATGACCGTCACCGTCTGCCCGTCGCGCGGGAAACTCCCGGGCGGCACGGACGTGGTGTCCTGCCCGTGGAGCGTGACCCCGGCATCCCGCACGGCCTCCAGGACCGTCGCGGCGTTCGTACGGACCGTCCGCGCCCGTCCGTCCGCCATGACCGTCACGGTCCGCTCGGTACGCACGTCGAGTTCGAGCCCCTCGCGCCCGATCCGCAGGGAGCGCGCGACCGACAGGTACGCGCCCTCGGCACGCACCCCGAACTGCCGCAGCGCCCCGTCCACCGTGTCCGCCGTCGTCCACACCCTGCGCGACTGTCCGTCGAGCGTGAGGCGCACGGGCCGCCCGTACCGCACGGCGACCTCGGCCCCGCTGGTCAGGGCTGCCCCGGGAGCGGGCGCCACGACGTCGTGCGCCCCCACCCGGACGCCCTCGTCGGCGAGCAGCTCGGTCACATCGTCCGCGAAGGTGTGCAGCGTGCGCCGCTTCCCGTCGACGCTCAGCTCGATCGCCTTGTCGTCGGCGACGAACGCCGAGGTACCGCCCGCGAGGAACGCCACGACCAGCGCCTGCGGCAGCAGCCGGCGCATGTCGGGCCGCTCGGCGCTCCTTCGGCGCCGGGCGGCGCGACGGGCTTCCGCGCGACCGCCGGCGCGGGACGTCTCGCGGGGCATCTCCTGCGTTTCGGCGACCGGCGCCGCCTGGCGCGGGAGCGTCGGGGCCTCCGGCCCTGGCCATGCTTCGTACGCGGGCCGATACGTGTCCGGGGGTCCGTGACCGTACGGCTCATGGTTCTCGTAGGTCGGGCCATACGTCTCGTACTGCGAATTGCTCACGACGACACGCTCCAGAGATCCGGATCGGGCCAGGAGAACCTAGCCGCTCCACCGTCACTCTCCAAAGCAGCGCAACTACGCAGTGTCGCGACATGCCCCCGGGCCGGGCTCTACCGACCCCCTGAGCGTTACGGCTCAGTAATCGAACGCGCGGGCCGTGTTCGCCGAGATCGCCGTCGCCAGCGCGTCCTCGTCCAGGTCCCGTACGGCGGCCATGGCGCGGACCGTGACCGGAATGAGATACGGGGCGTTAGGCCGTCCGCGGTACGGCGCGGGGGTCAGGAAGGGCGCGTCGGTCTCCACGAGGACGAGTTCGAGGGGGGCCACGGCGAGGGCGTCGCGCAGCGGTTGGGCGTTCTTGAAGGTCATGTTCCCGGCGAAGGACATGTAGTAGCCGGCGCGGGCGCAGAGCTCGGCCATGGCGGCGTCACCGGAGTAGCAGTGGAAGACGGTCCGCTCGGGGGCGCCCTCCTCCTTGAGGACCCGCAGCACGTCGGCGTGGGCGTCCCGGTCGTGGATGACCAGCGCCTTGCCGTGCCGCTTGGCGATCTCGATGTGCGCGCGGAAGGACCTCTCCTGGGCCGCCTTGCCCTCGGGTCCGGTGCGGAAGTAGTCGAGGCCGGTCTCGCCGACGCCCCTGACCTGGGGCAGCGCGGCCAGCCGGTCGATCTCGGCGAGCGCCTCGTCCAGCGCGCCGTCGCCGCCGGGCTTCCTGGCGCCCTGCCGGGACCAGCCGTCGGGGTCGCCGTGCACGATGCGGGGCGCCTCGTTCGGGTGCAGCGCGACGGTCGCGTGGACCGCGTCGTGCTCCAGGGCCGTGCGGGCCGCCCACCCCGAGCCCTTCAGATCGCAGCCGACCTGCACGACCGTCGTCACACCGACCGACGCGGCCTTGGCGAGCGCCTCCTCGACCGTGCCGGACTGCATGTCGAGATGGGTGTGCGAGTCGGCGACAGGCACCCGGAGGGGGTCCGGGAGGGGCGGGGCTTCGCGGTTGGAAGGCATACCCCGATCCTACGAAGGGAGCGCGCCGGGCCTCACGCCGCGGGCGGGCGGGGGGAGGTCGCCGCCGCGGACGTGGGGCCCGGCACCCGGGGGGAGGACCTGGGGGGTCACCCCGCCTTGCGGTGGTGGAACGGGTGCAGCAGATCGGAGAGGTGCCAGTGGTGGCCCTCCGCGGGCGTCGCCGCCGACTCCGCCGGCCCGGCTGTCCCGGGCGACTCCGCGAGGGCCTCGGCGGCCGCGGCGGCCTTCCGCCTGCTGACCGGCGCCGGCCGGCTCATCGAGTTCTGCGCCGAGGTCACCCGCCCGGGACGCATGATGCGTACGACATGACCGTCGCAGTTCAAACAGGTCGGCCGGCTCAGCGGCGACGGCACGACCTTGCCGTCGGCCACGTACATCACGAACTCCGCACCCTCGGCGTCGAGGTGATGCTCGATCTCGTAGGACTGCTCCCAGCCGTGCCCGCACCGCATGCAGGCGAAGGAGTAGGACTCGTTGACAACGGCGGTCGCCGCGCTGCGATGGCCGGTCTGTGCTGCGATCTCACTCATGCCAGCTCCTCTTGTCCGCTG
The DNA here is from genome assembly GCF_040654355.1 of Streptomyces sp. NPDC050704. Classification (NCBI taxonomy): domain Bacteria; kingdom Bacillati; phylum Actinomycetota; class Actinomycetes; order Kitasatosporales; family Streptomycetaceae; genus Streptomyces; species Streptomyces sp. NPDC050704. The sequence continues at coordinate 3,004 of NZ_JBFAHW010000060.1, forward strand.
GACGAGGGACGGGTGCGTCCCTGTGTCCAGTGGACGCTTCTACCGGCGCGAACGCATCAGACCTGTCGAGTGTTGGAGCCGTCTTGGCCGTTCCTTGTGAGAGGACCCCGGTTACCGGGTCTGAGCTTTGCTTTTCACGCTACTCCTTTGCCCGCTCATGGGGTGCCTCGCGTCGCGTTCTTCGCCGCGACGACGGCGTCGAAGACCTCGCGCTTGGGCAGCCCCGCGTCGGCGGCCACGGCGGCGATCGCCTCCTTGCGCCGCTCCCCCGCCTCCTCGCGCACGCGCACCCTGCGCACCAGTTCGTCGGCGTCGAGCGACTCGGTCTTCTCCGGGGCGCCTTCCACGACGACGGTGATCTCGCCGCGTACGCCTTCGGCGGCCCAGGCGGCCAGCTCCCCCAGCGGCCCGCGCTTGACCTCCTCGTACGTCTTGGTCAGCTCGCGGCAGACGGCGGCCCGCCGCTGTGTCCCGAACACCTCGGCCATCGCGGCGAGTGTGTCGTCGAGCCGGTGCGGCGCCTCGAAGTACACGAGCGTGCGCCGCTCGCCTTCGACCTCCCGCAGCCGCGACAGCCGCTCGCCGGCCTTCCTGGGCAGGAACCCCTCGAAGCAGAACCGGTCGACGGGCAGTCCGGACAGCGCGAGCGCGGTGAGCACGGCGGACGGCCCCGGGACGGCGGTGACCTTGATGTCCTTCTCCACGGCGGCCGCGACGAGCCGGTACCCGGGATCCGACACGGACGGCATCCCGGCGTCCGTCACGAGCAGCACCCGCGCCCCGCCGACCAGGGCCTCGACCAGCTCGGGCGTACGGGCCGACTCGTTGCCCTCGAAGTACGACACGACCCGCCCGGACGGCTGCACGTCCAGCGCCTGCGTCAGCCGCCTGAGCCGCCGGGTGTCCTCGGCGGCGATGACGTCGGCCCCGGCCAACTCCGCCACCAGCCGGGGCGGCGCGTCCGCGATGTCCCCGATGGGCGTGCCTGCGAGTACGAGTGTTCCTGTCACGGTTCCATCCTCGCAGGGGCGACCGGCGGGACTCCCACAGACCTGTTCCCTACGATGGCGCGGTGACCAGTACCGCGTCCTCCACGGACACCCGGCAGGGACAGGGCGTCGAAGAGCTGCGGCCGTCGTGGCAGCAGCGGCTGCGCCGATTCGGCTACGCGGCTCGCCCCAGAAGCGACGTCCGCGACCGCCTGGTGCCCGCGTACACCGAGCCCAGCCCGCGTCTGTGGGCGTCGATCGGGCTCAGCCACGAGGCCGCCGACCGCATCACCCGCTGGACGGCGTGGGGCGGCCCGCTGCTGATCATGCTGGTGGCGGGCGTGACGCGGTTCTGGAACCTGGGCAGCCCGAAGGCGGTGATATTCGACGAGACGTACTACGCCAAGGACGCCTGGGCACTCATCCACCGCGGGTACGAGGTCAACTGGGCCAAGGACGCCAACGACCTGATCCTCCAGAACAACGGCAGCATCAGGATCCCGTCGGACGCCGCGTACGTGGTCCATCCGCCCGTCGGCAAGTACGTCATCGGGCTCGGCGAGTGGATGTTCGGGTTCACGCCGTTCGGCTGGCGCTTCATGACGGCCGTGCTCGGCACGCTGTCCGTCCTGATGCTGTGCCGGATCGGCCGCCGGCTGTTCCGCTCGACGTTCCTGGGCTGTCTGGCGGGCGCGCTGATGGCCGTGGACGGCCTGCACTTCGTGATGAGCCGCACCGCGCTGCTCGACCAGGTGGTGATGTTCTTCGTCCTCGCGGCGTTCGGCTGCCTGCTCATCGACCGCGACAAGGCCCGCGAACGCCTCGCGGCCGCGCTCCCGCCGGACGCCGACGGAGTGGTACGCCCGGACGTGCACGCCGCCGAGAACACCCGGCTCGGCCGCCGCCCCTGGCGCCTGGCGGCCGGTCTGCTGCTCGGCCTGGCCATCGGCACCAAGTGGAACGGCCTCTACTTCCTCGTCGCGTTCGGCCTGCTGACGGTCCTGTGGGACGTCGGCTCACGCCGGGTCGCGGGTGCCCGCCGCCCCCACCTGGCTGTCCTGAAGCACGACCTGGGCTGGGCCTTCCTGTCCACCGTCCCGGTCGCCGTCGCCACGTACGTCGTCTCGTGGGCCGGCTGGCTCCTCTCCGCCACCAACGGCTCGGGCGGCTACTACCGCGACTGGGCCACGGCCAACGGCAGGACCAGCGACTGGTCCTGGCTGCTCCCCGACTGGTGGCTCAGCCTGTGGCACTACGAGTCGCAGGTGTACGAGTTCCACGTCGGCCTGTCCTCCCCGCACACGTACCAGTCGAACCCGTGGAGCTGGATCGTCACCGGCCGCCCGGTCTCGTACTTCTACGAGTCCCCGCTCCCCGGCAAGGACGGCTGCCCGACGGACGCGGGCGAGAAGTGCGCCCGCGAGGTGCTGGCCCTCGGCACCCCGCTGCTGTGGTGGGCGGCCGCCTTCGCGGTCCTCTACGTCCTGTGGCGCTGGCTCTTCCGCCGCGACTGGCGCGCGGGCGCGATCGCCTGCGGCATCGCGGCCGGCTACCTCCCCTGGTTCCTCTACCAGGAACGCACGATCTTCTTCTTCTACGCCGTCGTCTTCCTCCCCTTCCTCTGCCTGGCCGTGGCGATGATGATCGGCTCCGTCCTCGGCCCGCCGGGTTCGACCGAACGCCGCCGCGTGATCGGCGCGGCCGCGTCGGGCGTCCTCGTCCTGCTGATCGCCTGGAACTTCATCTATTTCTGGCCGATCTACACGGGCGAGGCGATCCCGATCGACAGCTGGCGGTCGCGGATGTGGCTGGATACGTGGGTCTAGCCACCGTGCCCGCGCCGGGACACCAGCCGCCGCCCGGGTAGCGTCCCGACCAGGCATCCCCGCGATCGAACGCTCTTCCGGCCGCCCGTAATCTGTGCGGCATGAATTGTCCTGGTCGTCTCCTTCGCGCTGTCGCCCCGGTGGCCACGGCGGCCGTTCTGCTCTCCGTCACCGGCTGTGGTCTGACAGCCCCGGCGGGCAGCGACGGGCCCCTGTCCGCCGAGGCGTCGCCCTCCGGTACCGGTCCGTCGTCGGCCTCGGAACGGGAGCGGGACGACGCGCTGATCGCCGAGCTGCCGCCCGGCCTCGCCGCCCCCGGCAAGAAGGAGCTCGCGCAGCAGATCTTGGCGACCGCCGAGAACTCCACGCTCGACTGGCGCGGCCAGTACGACCACATCGAGGACCTCGGCGACGGCAACGGCTACACGGCCGGCGTCGTCGGCTTCTGCACCGGCACCAACGACCTGCTCACGCTCGTCGAGCGCTACACGAAGAGCCATCCGGACAACGGCCTCGCCCGCTATCTGCCCGCCCTGCGCGAGGTCGACGGCAGCGACTCCCACGAGGGCCTGGACCCGGGATTCACCGACGCCTGGGTGCAGGAGGCGCAGAAGGCCGAGTTCCGCGAGGCCCAGGACACCGAGCGCGACCGCATCTACTTCGACCCGGCCGTGCGCCTGGCGAAGCTCGACGGGCTGGGCACGCTCGGCCAGTTCATCTACTACGACGCGATGGTGCTGCACGGGCCGGGCACCGGACCGCGCGGCTTCTACGGCCTGCGCAACGCGGCCATGGAGCAGGCGGACGCGCCTTCCCAGGGCGGCGAGGGCGGCAAGGGCAGCAAGCAGAAGGCGGAGAAGGCGTACCTCGACGCCTTCCTGGACGTCCATCGCGCGGCGATGAAGCACGAAGATCCGCAGCGCGACACCACACGCGTGGACACGACACAGCGGCGGTTCCTCGACGACGGCAACTTCGACCTGGCCACACCGCTGCGGTGGGAGATGTACGGGGAAACGTTCCGTCTGCCGTAGACCTCGGGGAAGGCCCGAATTCCGCGCTCCGGCAGCCGTCTCTCTTCGGACAACTTCTGGTCACACCGGCCACATCGGCCACCCCGCCCGCATACAGTGCGAGCAGGAGCTCCTTTCTGAACGCGTTCAGAAAGGTCCACGGGAGGGGAATCGCGCGATGCGCAACGGGGCAAAGGCCGCCCTTGTGGGCGGTGTGTTCGCTGTCATGGTGGGGGGCGCCGGGTACGGCGCGTACAACATAGTGAGCGCCGTCAACGGGGAGAGCGGATCGGCGGGACCCGAGCCGGCGAAGACGGGGCCGCCGTCGAGCGCGGAGGTCGAGGAGACCACCGGGAAGTTCTTCGCGGCCTGGGAGAAGGGCAAGGCATCCACGGCCGCCGCACAGACCAATAACGCGGGGGAGGCCGGGCCCCTGCTGACCACCTACTTCGGCAGTGCGCAGCTGGCCAAGGTGAAGATCACCCCTGGTACGCCGACGGGCGCGACCGTCCCGTTCTCGGTGTCGGCCACGGTGTCGTACGAGGGGAAGAGCAAGCCCCTCACGTACGAGAGCGAGCTGACCGTGGTGCGCGGGGTCACCACGGGCAAGGCGCTCGTCGACTGGAAGCCGACCGTCGTCCACCCCGACCTGAAGCAGGGCGACACCCTGGTCACGGGCGAGGCTGCGAGCCCGCCGATCGAGGCCGTGGACCGCAACGGAACCGTGCTGACCGAGGCGAAGTACCCGTCGCTCGGCCCGATCCTGGACGACCTGCGGGGCACCTACGGCGACACGGCGGGCGGCACCCCGGGCATCGAGCTGGCGATCCGGCGCGCCACCGAGGGCGAGGGCGACAAGACGCTGGTCACCCTCGCCAAGGGCACGCCGGGCAAGCTGCGGACCACGCTCAGCGCGAACAGCCAGGCCGCCGCCGAGAAAGCGGTCAAGAGGTACTCCGAGTCGTCGCTGGTCGCGGTGAAGCCGAGCACCGGCGAGGTGCTGGCGGTCGCCAACAACCGTGAGGACGGCTTCAACGCGGCCTTCCTGGGCAAGGTGGCCCCCGGATCCACGATGAAGATCGTCTCCGCGGCGACGCTGATCGACAACGGCGTCACGACGGCGGCCGGACCCGCGCCCTGCCCGCCCGACGCGGTCTGGCAGAGCGCGAAATTCAAGAACCTCAAGGGCATGACCCCCAACGAGAACGCGACCCTCTCGGAGAGCTTCGCGCGCTCCTGCAACACGGCCTTCGTGAAGTACGCGGACGAGATCCAGGTCGACTCGCTCACGAAGGAGGCACAGGAGCGCTTCGGACTCGGCCAGGACAACTGGAAGACCGGCATCGCGTCCTTCGACGGCTCCGTCCCGGCCTCCGGCGGCCCGGACACGGCGGCCAACATGCTCGGCCAGGGCCAGGTCCAGATGAGCCCGCTCAACCTGGCGTCGGTCGCGGCGACCGTCGTCACGGGCACGTTCCGGCAGCCGGTGATCGTCCCCCAGTCACTCGACGACCGTGAGCTGGCCCAGGCGAAGGGCCTGTCGGCGGACACGGCCGCACAGCTGCGCCAGATGATGAACCGCACCGCGGCCAGTGGCACCGCCGCCACCGCGATGAGCGGACTCGGCCCGGACTACGGCGCCAAGACCGGCTCGGCGGAGGTCGACGGCCAGAAGGTGTCCAACAGCTGGTTCACCGGCTACCGGGGCGACATCGCGGCCGCGGCCATGACCCAGGAGGGCGGCCACGGCAGCGACGCGGCGGGCCCGATCGTGGCGGACGTCCTGCGGGCGGGGAGCTGACCGGCCGGAACCCATAGGTAACAACGGGTGGCCCAACTCACCCTCACAGTGCGGGACTCTAGGGTGGTGGCTCTCGTTCTCATCGAGGAGCGTGAGGGCACCGGGAAAGCAGCGAAGGAACGGAAGCCGTGGGGAACAGAAGGCGCGCCACCGAGCGCGGGAAGAAGACGAAGCCCGCAGTCATCGGCGGGATGATCGCCGTCGTCGTCGGCGGCGCGGGATTCGGCGTCTACGCCGTGTACGGCGGCGGGGCGGCGGCCGACGACCAGGGGTCGACGGCCTCGGACGCCAAGCCGGTGAAGTCCGGCCCGCTGTCGGCGGCCGAGGTCCGGTCCACGGCCACGGCGTTCCTCACGGCCTGGCAGGGCGGTGACGTCACGACGGCCGCGGCCGCCACGGACGACACCCCCGCCGCGCGCACCCTGCTGACCGGCTACGGCAAGGAGGCGTACATCAAGGATGTGACCCTCACCGCCGGGAAGCGCTCCGGCGACTCCGTCCCGTTCTCCGTCAAGGGCACGGTCTCCTACAAGGGCCTGACCAAGCCCCTGGCGTACGAGTCCGAGCTCACCGTCGTCCGCCGCGCCAAGGACGGCAAGCCGCTGGTCGGCTGGCAGTCCTCCGTCGTGCACCCGGACCTGGCGGACGGCGACCGGCTGGTCACCGGCGAGTCCGGGACGCCACCGATCAAGGCCGAGGACCGGGACGGCGGCGAGCTGAGCACCGCCAAGTACCCCTCGCTGGGCACCGTCCTTGACGGCCTTCGGGAGAAGTACGGCAAGACGGCGGGCGGCAAGGCGGGGATCGAACTGCGGGTGATCCGCGCGGATTCCAAGGCTGCCGAGGGCTCCGAGGACGCCGCTGGCTCGGACAAGGCGGCCGCCGGCAAGAACCCCGACAAGACCCTGCTGGAGCTGAGCAAGGGCACCCCGGGCACGGTCCGTACGACGCTCAGCCCGGACCTCCAGGCCGCCGCCGAGCGGGAGGTGGCCAAGAAGTCCAAGGCGTCGGCGGTCCTCATCAGACCGTCGAGCGGCGAGATCCTGGCCGTGGCGAACTCCGGCCACGGTTTCAACACCGCCTTCCAGGGCTCGCTGGCCCCCGGCTCGACGATGAAGGTCGTCACGGCGTCGCTGCTCATCGACAAGGGGCTCGCGTCGGTGAACAAGGAACACCCCTGCCCCAAGTACTCGACGTACGGCGGCTGGAAGTTCCAGAACGACGACAAGTTCGAGATCAAGGGCGGCACGTTCAAGGCGAGCTTCGCGCGCTCCTGCAACACGGCCTTCATCAGCCAGGCGAAGAAGCTGAGCGACGACGACCTGACCAAGCAGGCCCAGCAGGTGTTCGGCCTCGGCATGAACAACTGGGCCATCGGGGTGCCGACCTTCGACGGCTCGGTGCCGGTCCAGTCGGACGCCCAGATGGCGGCCTCCCTGATCGGTCAGGGCGGGGTCCGCATGAACCCGCTGAACATGGCGTCGGTCGTCGCCACGGCCAAGACGGGCACCTTCAAGCAGCCCTACCTGGTGGCTCCGACGGTCGACAAGCGCACCCTGGCGAAGGGGTCCCGTTCCCTCTCCGCGTCCACCCAGTCCCAGCTCCGCGAGCTCCTCCAGTACACGGCGGCGGCGGGCACGGCGGCCGAGGCGATGGCGGGCCTGGGCCCGGACTTCGGCGCCAAGACCGGCTCCGCGGAGGTCGACGGGCAGAAGAAGCCCAACGGCTGGTTCACGGCGTGGAAGGGCGACCTGGCCGGGGCGGGCGTCGTACAGCAGGGCGGCCACGGCGGGGAGACGGCAGGACCGATCGTCGCGGCACTGCTGAAGGCGGGCAGCTGATCCCGCTCACATCACTTCACATCAGTTGCTCACAGGGGCGGCCAGGTACGTACGCCGCAGAAAGCGGATCAGCGCCTTCGAGTCGAACTGCACGACCGCCACGCCCTTCGGCGAGTGGAACTCCATGACGGCCTGGACGCGGCCGCACGGCCAGATGCTCACGTCACCGGCGGTGGCCGGTGCGCGCAGTCCCTGTTCGAGGAGGTCGCGGGCGAAGGCCCATTCGTGGTGGCCGGGCAGGGTGATGTGCACCTTGCGGGGGTCGGTCTCCGGGTCGTAGCGCAGGGCGACCGGGACCGCGGGTGGATCCTGCGCCGCGTCCGTGACGATGTGGGCGCGCGCGTACTGCTCGACGGCGGACATCGGTCGCTCCTTCGGCTGGGGCACCCGCTGCGGACCATTGGCCGGTCCCTGGAGAACCTTTTGTGAACTTTTTGAGCTACTACCTCTCCAATGTCGCATATTTTCCCGATTACGCTCCTGGGTCGCTTGTGGCTTTATTCATGGCCATCTCGCTCTTGCAAGTAGTTCGCAACAAGGCACTATCATCATTGGGTGCATGTGCCTGATGGATTTATCAACGCTCCCGTCTCCGTAGCGGCCGGGGCCGTCGCCGCGACGGCCGTCGCCGTGAGCCTGCGCGGCGCCCGGCGTGAGCTGGACGAGCGCACCGCGCCGCTCGCGGGTTTGGTCGCCGCCTTCATCTTCGCCGTGCAGATGCTGAACTTCCCGGTCGCGGCCGGGACCAGCGGACATCTGCTGGGAGGTGCGCTGGCCGCGATACTCGTCGGCCCCTACACCGGGGTCCTCTGTGTCTCCGTCGTCCTCCTCATGCAGGGCATCCTCTTCGCGGACGGCGGCCTCACCGCGCTCGGCGTGAACATCACCGTCATGGCGGTGGTCACGACGGTCGTCGCGTACGTCGTCTTCCGCGGCCTCGTGAAACTCCTGCCCAAGAAGCGCCGCTCCATTACCGTCTCGGCCTTCATCGCCGCGGTTCTCTCCGTGCCGGCGGCGGCCGCGGCCTTCACGCTCGTGTACGCGATCGGCGGCACCACGGACGTCCCGATCGGGCAGGTCCTCACCGCGATGGTCGGCGTGCACGTCCTGATCGGCATCGGCGAGGCCGCGATCACCGCGCTGACGGTCGGCGCCGTCATCGCCGTACGGCCGGATCTCGTCTACGGGGCCCGCGGCCTGACCGCGCCGCTCAAGCTGCGCGTGGGCGGCGAACTGGTCGACGCCCCCGCCGCCGAGCCCATCCCGGTCGCCGCCCGCTCCCACCGCAAGGTGTGGCTCGCGGGGCTCGCCGCCTCCCTGGTCCTCGCCGGTTTCGTCAGCTTCTACGCCTCCGCCAGCCCCGACGGCCTGGAGAAGGTCGCCGCCGACAAGGGCATCGACGCCAAGGTCGAGGACCACGCGGCTGCCGATTCCCCGCTGGCCGACTACGGCATCGAGGGCCTCACCGACTCCCGGCTCTCCGGCGGCCTCGCGGGCGTGATCGGCGTGGGCGTCACGGTCGTCGCGGGAACCGGCGTCTTCTGGGCGGTCCGCAGGCGTCGTACGAGCGAGACGTCCCCGTCGTCCACGGCCGACCTGGCCGAGAACGTCTGACATGGGCGCCGGCCACGCGCACAGGCTCTACCGGCACGGACACTCCCCCGTGCACGCCCTGCCGCCGCACACCAAGCTCGCCGCCGTCTTCGCCTTCGTGCTCGTCGTCGTGTCGACCCCGCGCGAGGCGATGTGGGCGTTCGGCCTGTACGCGCTGCTGCTGGCGACCGTGGCGTACGCGGCCCGTGTCCCGGCCGGCTTCCTGCTGAAGCGGCTGCTGATCGAGGTGCCGTTCGTCGCCTTCGCGGTGCTGATGCCGTTCGTGGCGCAGGGCGAGCGGGTGGACGTACTGGGGATGTCGTTGAGCGTCAACGGGCTGTGGGGCGCCTGGAACGTGCTGGCCAAGGGCACCCTCGGGGTCGCCGCCTCCGTGCTCCTCGCCTCGACCACCGAACTGCGCGAACTCCTCCTGGGACTACAGCGGTTGAAGCTCCCGCCGCTCCTCGTACAGATCGCGTCCTTCATGATCCGGTACGGGGACGTCATCACGGACGAGATGCGGCGGATGAAGATCGCGCGGGAGTCGCGCGGCTTCGAGGCCCGCGGGGTCCGGTCCTGGGGCGTCCTGGCGAAGTCGGCAGGTGCGCTCTTCATCCGCTCGTACGAGCGCGGGGAGCGGGTGCATCTCGCCATGGTCAGCCGGGGGTACGCCGGTTCGATGCCGGTCATCGACGAGGTGACCGCGTCCCGGGCACAGTGGTCGTACGCCTTTGCCCTGCCCGGTGCGGCCCTTGTCGTGTGTCTGTTGGGATGGACCCTGTGACGACCTCCCCTCCCCCCTCTCCCCCCTCTCTGGAAGTGGCCGGACTGGCCTTCGCGTACCCCGACGGCCACCAGGCCCTCTTCGGCGTGGACTTCACCGTCGGGCGCGGTGAGCGGGTCGCGCTGCTCGGGCCGAACGGCGCGGGCAAGACCACCCTCGTCCTGCACCTCAACGGCATCCTGACCGGCGGCGCCGGGACGGTGACGGTGGCCGGACTCCCGGTCGGCAGGCGGCACATGGCGGAGATCCGGCGGAAGGTCGGCATCGTCTTCCAGGATCCGGACGACCAGCTGTTCATGCCGAGCGTGCGCGAGGACGTGGCCTTCGGTCCCGCGGCGGCGGGCGTCAAGGGCGCCGAGTTGGAAGAGCGGGTCCGTACGGCCCTGGAGCGGGTCGGCATGGCGGACTTCGCCGACCGCCCGCCGCACCATCTGTCGTTCGGGCAGCGGCGCCGGGTGGCGGTCGCGACCGTGCTGGCGATGGAGCCGGAGATCCTGGTCCTCGACGAGCCCTCGTCCAACCTCGACCCGGCCTCGCGGCGCGAACTCGCCGACATCCTGCGGTCGTTGGACGTCACCGTGCTCATGGTCACGCACGACCTGCCGTACGCCCTCGAACTGTGCCCCCGCGCCCTGATCCTCAGCGAGGGCGTGATCGCCGCGGACGGCAAGACCGGCGAACTCCTCTCGGACGAGGAGCTCATGCGGGCCCACCGTCTGGAGCTGCCCTTCGGCTTCGACCCGCGCTCCGTGACAATGGGCGCGTGACGAACGAAGAGGACTCAACGACCGGTTCACCGGCCGGGTCGCTGCTGCTCGACGATCAGCTGTGTTTCGCGCTGTACGCGGCCCAGCGCGCGGTGACGGCCGCGTACCGTCCGCTCCTCGACGCCCTCGGGCTGACGTATCCGCAGTATCTGGTCATGCTCGTCCTCTGGGAGCGCGGCGAGCTCACCGTCAAGGAGCTGGCCGCGGCCCTGCGGCTCGACTACGGGACGCTGTCGCCGCTGCTCAAGCGGCTGGAGTCGGCCGGGTTCGTACGCCGGGAGCGTTCCGCGCGGGACGAGCGGTCGGTGCTCGTCGCGCTCACCGGGCAGGGCGAGGAACTGCGGGGGCGTGCCGAGTGCGTACCGGCGGCCCTGCTGGCCGGGACACGACTGTCGGGGGCCGAGGCGGAGCGGTTGCGTGGGGACCTGTGGCGGCTGGTGGCGCGGGTGCAGCCCTGAGCTCGGGTTACCCACGGTTTCTACCCCCGGGTAATAAAGGGCCGAAAGCGACGGATACATTGTGCACGATGTACTTGTGCACGCTTGTCCCCGGGGAGGTCCAGCCATGATCGACGGCACCGCTGTCGACACTCGTCCCGACACTCGTCCCGACACTCGTCCGACGAAGATCATGTATGTCGCCGAGGCGACCGCGCACGGCGGCCGGGACGGCTTCGTCACCAGCCAGGACGGCCAGATCGAGCTGCGGGTCGCGATGCCGCCCGCGCTCGGCGGCGACGGCAACGGCACCAATCCGGAACAGCTGTTCGCGGCGGGGTACAGCGCCTGTTTCCACAACGCGCTGGTCCTGGTGGGCCGCCGCGAGGGCTTCGACCTGACCGGCTCCGCGGTCGCCGCGAAGGTCGGCATCGGCCCCAACAAGCAGCGCGGCTACGGCCTCGCGGTCGCCCTGAGCGTCTCGCTCCCCGTCGTCGACCAGGACATCGCGGCGAAGCTGGTGGACGCGGCCCACGAGGTCTGCCCGTACTCCAACGCCACCCGCGGCAACATCGAGGTCACGATCCTTCTGGGCTGAGCGCTCCGCCGGAGGTGCCGCGCTGTGCCGTTCGTCGCCTGCGGCACCGTCGTGGCCGGTCGCGCCCAGGCGGCGGAGCCGCACATGTCACAGCCCCGCGCCCCTTCGGGGCGCCCTAGGAATCCTCGGTGGTCGGTGCGTGTTGCACCGACTGTCGTGGATGCGCGAGACAGGAGTACGGGCGTGGACGTGAACGGCACAGTGGCCGAGGGCTTCGAGCCGGTCAGGGACGCGTTCGTACGGAACTTCGAGGCGCTCGGGGAGCGGGGTGCGGCCGTCGCCGTGTACCGGGACGGGCGCCGGGTCGTGGACCTGTGGGGCGGCACGCGGGACGTGGACGGCCCGGCGGATTCGGCTCCCTGGGAAGCAGCTCCCTGGGAACGGGACACCGCGCACGTCATGCACTCGGCGACCAAGGGGGTGGGGGCCGCCGCACTCCTCCTGCTTCATGAGCGCGGGCAGCTGGACCTGGACGCCCCGGTCGCGGAGTACTGGCCCGAGTTCAAGTCGCGCGGCAAGGAGCGACTGCTGGTCCGGCACGTGCTGTCGCACCGCGCGGGCGTGCCCGTCGTCGACCACCCGCTGACGCCGGCCGAGGCCGCGGACCCGGACCGTACGGCCGGGGCGATCGCGGCGCAGGCCCCGCTCTGGGAGCCCGGCACGGACCACGGCTACCACCCGCACACCTTCGGCTGGATCCTGGCCGAACTGGTCCGCCGCGTCACGGGCGGCCGGGGCGTGGGCGAGTGGATCGCGACCGAGATCTCCGCCCCGCTCGGCCTGGACCTGTGGGTCGGCCTGCCGGAGGCGGCGGCGCACCGCGTGGGCCGCGTGGGACGGGTCAGCCCTCCCGAGTCGCCGAACGCCCTGCGCACCCGCCCGAAGCGCGCGGTGGCCGAGGCGTACAAGGACCCGGACTCGACGACCACCCGGGCCTTCGCCGCGATCACCCCGCCCCCCGACGACAACGACCCCGCCTACCGTGCGGCGGCCCTGCCCGCCTCCAACGGCATCGCGACGGCGGAGGGGCTGGCCCGCTTCTACGCCGCCCTCATCGGCGAGGTGGACGGCGTCCGGCTGTTCTCCCCGGCGACGCTCTCGGCGGCCAGGACCGAGGAGTCCGCGGGCCCGGACCGCACCCTGGTCATCAGCACCCGCTTCGGCCTCGGCTACATGCTCCACGGCACGGCGTCCCCACTGCTGGGCCCGGCCTCCTTCGGCCACCCCGGCCGAGGCGGCCCCCTGGGCTTCGCGGACCCCGAGTCCGGCATCGCCTTCGGCTACGTCACCAACGGCTTCCGCAAGACGGTGACGGCGGATCCGCGGGCCCAGGCACTGGTACGGGCGGTGCGGGCAACCATCAGCCGGCCCGGCACCTAAGGACAGCCAGGGGCAGCCAAGGACGGCTCTTGAACTTTCACGGAGCCTCCTCAGTACCCTGCGGTAGTAGTCCAGAAGTGCCAAAAGGGCGCTATAGGGTCATGATCGAAGCCGTGGACGCCTCAACTGCTGGGAGCAGGCCCGGGCTTGCGCGTCGCCGCGCACCCTCCTCCCCTCATCCCCTGCACCCCCACCTCGGTGTCCGTGGCCTCACGCCCCCCATGTGCTCCTGAGATCGGACATTCTCATGCGATCCGTTTCCGCCCGTCGAGCCGTCGTGGCCGCGGCCCTCGCCCCGCTGCTCGCACTCGCCGCCCCCTTCGCCGCACACGCCGACACCGGGACCTCCGCGGCCGGCGCGGCCGAGCAGGCCGCCGTCATCAAGGACGGCGACAGCCCGTACACGGACAGCTGTGCCACGGGCGCCACGACCACCCAGTCCGCCGACATCACCGTGGCCGGTGCCAAGGTCGGTCTGATCGAGATCCGGCACAGCGCGACCTGCCACGTCGCCTGGGCCCGGATACAGCTCACCGACGCGGGCGAGCAGTACGCCAACGAGCAGACGGCCGTGGCCATCAAGCGCACGGGCCCGGACGCGATCTACTCCTGCACGCCCACCCTGGACAAGAGCGACTCCCTCAACGCCTACACCTGCTACACGAGCGTCGTGCTGCTGGACGGCGGCGGCAGCGCTCTCGCCTCCGCGGTCAACCCGGCCTTCGACGCCTCGCCGGATGCCGAGGCGGGCGAGGTCCGCACCGAGAGCTTCGCGGAGTAGCCGCACCTCGTCCTGCGCACATCGCGGTCCGTGTGACGTACTCCGTACGTCCGCCACTCACTTGGAGAGTTCCGCATGACTCGACACCAGTTCACCACCCGGCACAGACGCTTCAAAGTCGTCGGCGCCGGTGCCACAGCACTCGCCGCGGCCATCGGCCTGGTGGCCACCGCCGGGGCCAGTGAGCCGCCCCACCGGACGTCGTGGAAGCCGGTCGTCGTCAAGGCCAAGTTCGCCCCGGCGAGCGAGGCGGCCGCATCGGACGCGGTGACGTACAACACCGAACTGGTTCCCGAGGGAAGCCGCGTCCGGGTCAAGGAGGTTTTTCGCCTCGGCGACGCCACCCGTATAGAGCTGCGTACGAAGGGCCTCGCCGCCGGCCGCACCTACGGCGCCCACGTCCACACCAAGGCGTGCGGTCAGCTCCCCGCCGAGGCGGGCCCGCACTACCAGAACGAGCTGGACCCGACCCAGCCGTCCGTCGACTCGAAGTACGCCAACCCGAAGAACGAGGTTTGGCTGGACCTCACCACTAACAGGGACGGCACGGGCCGCGCCACGGCCGACGTCGACTGGCGGTTCCGTGAGGGCGGCGCCCGATCTGTGGTGATCCACGAGATGGCCACGGCCACGCACGACGGCCACGCCGGAACGGCGGGCCTACGGCTCGCCTGCGTCAACGTGCCGTTCAAGTAGGCCATCGTCCTGGGGCGGACCCCGCCGGCGTCCGCCCCAGGACAGTCCCAGGACCGTGATCACGCCGGACGGGTCCGCAACGCGCGGCGAGTGACGACTGCCTGCCGCTGAAGGTCCTCGGCGCGTCGCGACAGCGCCGCGGCTTCCGCCACGTACTTCTCCATCTACTGGCACGTACATCTCTGCCTGCTGGCACGTACTTCTGCGCCTGCCGGCGGGCGTCACCCGGCGGTTCGGCCCTCGGTCACTCCGTGCGCAGTGCCGTGGCCGTGCGGGCCCTGGCCGCCCAGCCGGCCGGGAGCAGCGCGCCCAGTGCGGCGATCACGATTCCGGCCAGTCCCAGCAGCACCAGTTGCGGAGCGTCGTACACCTCAAGGACCGACGGCGGCAGATCGGTGCCCGCCGCGTGCCCCATCACCGGCAGCACGAAGCCGTGCAGCGCGAACCCGGCCGGCACGCCGACCAGTCCGCCGAGCACTCCGATCCCGGCCACCGAGGCGAGCACGAGGCTCACGGTCTGCCGCGGCGACATGCCGAGCGCCTTGCAGACGCCCAGGTCATGAACGCGTTCCCGGGTGTCCAGGACGACGGAGTTGAGCACGCCCAGGCCCGCCACGGAGACCAGCATGAGGGTGAGCAGCACCGCCATCGCGTTCAGGAGGAGGATCATGTTCTCCTGTTCCGAGGGGGAGTTGGCCATGACGTCGCCGCCCAGTGGCCGCACCACCGCGGCCAGCCGGCCGGCGTACTCGGCAGCCGAGACGCCCGGCTTCACCTCGATCTGGAAGACCTCGGGCTCGGCCGCGGCGAAGGCGTCGAGGTCCGCGTGGAGCGCCAGGCCGTCGTTCGAGGTGTCGAAGGCCTCGCCGACGATCCGCAGGGTCTGGGTGTCCTTCCCCAGGGTCACCCGAACCGTGTCGCCGATCTCGGTGCCGGTCCGTTCGAGGAAAGCTGTGGGCACGACGACCTGTCCCGCGCCGTCGATCCAGTGCCCGGAGATCATCTCGTAGCTGCCGGGACGTGAATCGCCCTGGTAGAGGCTGGCCCGGACCGGGCCGGAGATCCCGGCCACGGTGACGTCGGCCTGGGACATGCCGTAGTACGAGGCGGTGCCCGGCTCTGCCTTGATGGCGGCGCGGACCTTCGACGGGTCGGCGGACGGTGGTTCGCCGTTGCCCTGGGGACTGGGTCCGCCGCCCCCGGCTTCGACGCGGCCCCCGCCCCCACCCGGGCCGGTCGGCACGCCGCTGACGGCGGTGACCGCGGCGCGGTCCTCGGGGTCCGCCGCGGCGCCGATCGCGTTCAGGGACGAGGTCAGCCCGACCGCGAAGGTCGCCGCGACCGTGCCGAACGCCACGGCGAGCAGCATCGCGGCCGTCCGGACCGGGTGTGCGAAGGGACTGGCGAGCCCGTAGGTCACGGCCCGCGGCAGCGGCAGCCGCCCCACCGCCCGGTGCGCCCACTGGCCGCGCCCCGTGCGGGGCGCCCGGCCGACCGCGATGGCCTCGACCGTACGCAGCCGGCCGGCCCGCAGCGCGGGGACCAGCGCCGCGATCCCGACGACCAGGAGCGCGACGGCGGGCACCACGACGTCCACCCACCAGGCCACCGTCAGCGAGACAGTGCCGTACACCTGCTCGGTTTCCGCCAGCAGTGGCACGGCCAGCAGATTGCCCAGCACGACCCCCAGCGCGATGCCGACTCCGGCCGGGATCAGTGCCTGGGCCACGTAGGCGCGTACGACCTCGCGCGGTGTGAAGCCGATGGCCTTGAGGATGCCGATCCTGCGCAGGCTGGTGCCGACCGCGCCGCTGATCACACTGCCGACGATGATCACCGACATCACGATGCCGAGCACGCCGAAGGCCACCAGGAAGGGGATGATCGCCGCCGTGCCCTGATCGGCGGCGCGCTTGGTGTCCAGGTAGGACTGGGTGCCGAGCAGCGACCCGGACGGCACGGCAGCGGTGAGCTGCTTCCGGGCGGCGGCGATCTCTCCCTTCGTCCCCGCGGAGTCGAAGCGGTAGAGCATCTGACTTGTGACCGGGCTGTCCTTCGAGGCCAGTGCGCTGACCTGCCCGGGGGTCGCCCAGGCATCGGCGGTCCTGGCGGCCGACAGCGCGAAGCCGACGACCGTCAGCGTCGGGCTGTCCGCGGCGTCCGAGGTTTTCAGGGTGGAGCCGATGTCGAGCATGGGTCCGATGAACGACGCGGAGAGCACGATCTCGCCCGGCTTCGCCGCCCACCGGCCGGACTTGAGGTCCAGCTCGTCCACGTCGCCGTGCGGCTCTGACCGCCCGGCCAGGGTCAGAGCGGGCAGGTGCCCGCCGCCCTCGTCCACCGGGTGGATGGTCGTGGTCGGGTACGGCCCCGCGCTCGCGGTGACGCCGTCCAGCCGCCCGGTGCCCTTCAGCTCCGCCGCACTCGCCTTGGCCGGATCGAACTGCGCGGTGAGATGCGCACCGTGCTGCTGCGCGAAGGCGCGGTCGAAGGGGGCGTTCGAGGCGACGATGAGCGAGCCGGCGACCACGGCCGAGGCCACGGCCATCATCGTGGCGATGGCGATCACCACCGTCTGCACCCGGCGCCGGCCCACCCCGGAACGTACGACCCGGCCGAGCGCGCCGGTGCCGAAGGGGCTCATCGGGCGGCCTCCGCAGGCGTGTCGAGATGCGGGTCGCGGTGCGGGTCGAGACGCGTGTCGAGGGCGAGGTGGCCGTCGACCAGGTGAATCGTGCGGCTCGCGCACGCCTGAGCCAGCGCCAGGTCGTGCGTGACCAGCACGATGGTCTGCCCGCCGCGGTGCAGATCCATCAGCAGCTCCCGTACGTCCTGGCCCGAGGCGGTGTCCAGGGCGCCGGTCGGCTCGTCGGCGAGCAGCAGCGCGGGCCGGTTGACCAACGCCCGGGCGACCGCGACCCGTTGGCGTTCGCCGCCGGACAGTCGGCCCGGGTAGGCGCGAGCGTGCCGGTGGATGCCGAGGACCTCCATGAGCTCGGCGGCGCGGGCCGCGGCCTTGCGCCGCGGGGTCCCGGTCAGCTGGGCGGGAAGCTGGATGTTGTCGGCGACGGTGAGGTCGTCGAGGAGGTTGAAGAACTGGAAGACCATGCCGATCTGTTCGCGGCGGTAGCGGGCCAGCGCGTGCTCGCTCAGCCGGTCGATCCGGCGGCCGGCCACGGTCACGGCGCCTTCGGTCGGCTTGTCCAGGCCGGCGACGAGGTTCAGCAGCGTGGACTTGCCGCTGCCGGAGGGGCCGGTCACGGCGAGCGCCTCGCCCTGCTCGACGCCGAGGTCGATCGGCCCGAGTGCGGGCGCGCCGGCGCTGTCGTACCGCTTGGCCACGCCCTCCAGCTGGATCACATGAGTCATGGGAGTCGTCCGTCCTTTCGGTCGGGACTTGCGGTCAGGGGCTTGCAGTCAGGGCTTGCGGTCAGGACGTGCCGGTCGGGATTTGCGATCGGCAGGGCGCATGCCTTGCCGGGCCAGGCGAACGTAGGTCTGCGCGCGGTTGCGGCGCGTCGGCCGCGGCACCGACACCCGGCCCTTCCCGCGGAGGATCCGGCCGCGGGGTCATCCCTGCGACGTACACCTGAAGGGCGGGAGCCCGGTCGCGCAGGCTGATGCGGCCCGGAGCGGCCCGGTCGCACAATGAGCCGGTGGAGACGGTGGACGCGGCGGACACGGTGGACGCGCAGGACCGGCGCGGATGGGGTCGACGGGGCCGATGGGGTCAGCAGGTGCGTGACGCGCTACGGCCGGAGCCGAAACCGGCCCCGCTGTCTCGCCGGGCGGTGCGCTTCGATGTGGTGCTGGCCGTCGTGCTGACCGTCGTCGCGCTGATCTGGACCGCGCGCTATCCCGACAGCGGGCCGGTCCAGGTCGACCGGCATGCCCCGTTCCCTGCCCCGCCTCCTCCGCCGCCGCTGCCCCCGTCCCCGCACCTGCCGCCTGCTGGCCTCCCGGTGCATGAGGAGGAGGCCCCGTCACTGCTCTGGCCGCTCGTCGTGCTGTCGGCGCTGCCGCTGGTGGCCCGGCGCCGGTATCCGCTGGCCGCGTTCGCCGTGGTGATGTTCGCGACGCTGGTCATGGTTGACGACGCGTCCTGGATGAACGTGGTGGCCTGCGTCATCGGCGCGTACAGCGCGGTCGTCCACAGCCGCCACCGGATGGGGGCGATGGCCGGACTGGTCGTCGCCGCCGTGCTGGCCGGCCTCGCGTTCCGGGACACGGAGCCCATCCTGCCGGGCTGGTCGAGCCCGGCGGTCGTACTGCTGATCGCCGGGGTGCTGGCCAGTCTGGTCCGGTTGTGGCAGCGGCAGTTGGCGGCGAGCAGGGACCGGTACGCGCGACTCCAGCGGGCCCAGGACGAGGCCACGCGCCGGGCCGTCGAGGAGGAGCGGTCCCGGATCGCCGCCGAACTGCACGACGTCGTGACCCACAATGTGAGCGTGATGGTCATCCAGGCGGGCGCGGCGCGCAAGGTGATGGACGCGGCGCCCGAGCGGTCGAAGCAGGCCCTGCTCGCGGTCGAGGCCGGCGGGCGGGCCGCCATGGCCGAACTGCGCCATGTGATGGGCCTGCTCGTCGGCCCGGACCACGAACGCGCCGACGGCCTTGAGCCCCAGCCGGGGCTCGGACAGCTCGACGCCCTGGTCGAGCGGGTGCGCGCCGCGGGGACACCGGTGCGCGTCGCGGTGTCGCTGCCGCCGGACCCGCTGCCGCCCGGGGTGGATCTCGCGGCGTACCGCGTCGTCCAGGAGGCGCTGACCAACACGATCAAGCACGCCCCCGGCGCCGAGGCCTCAGTCATGATCGGCTACGCAGAGGAGTGGCTGGAGCTCGAAGTCACCGACACCGGCGGTGTACGGGACGCCGTGCCGACAGACGGCAACGGCCGGGGCCTCATAGGCCTGCGCGAGAGGCTGGCGGTCTACAACGGCGAACTGACGGCCGGGCCGACCCTCACCGGCGGATACCGGATCACGGCACGAATCCCCTGGCGGACCGCATGACCCGGCCGCCGCTGCGCGCCGTCATCGCCGACGACCAGGCCCTGGTGCGTACCGGCTTCGGGATGATCCTCGCCGCCGACGGGATCGAGGTGACGGCCGAGGTGGCCGACGGGTTCGAGGCGGTCGCCGCGGTCCGCCGTACGCGGCCCGACGTCGTGCTCATGGACATCCGGATGCCGCGGATGGACGGCATCGAGGCGACCCGGCGGATCCTCGCGGACGGTGGCCCGGACGGCACCCGGGTCATCATCCTGACCACGTACGACCTCGACCACTACGTCTACGCCGCGCTCACCGCCGGTGCCAGCGGCTTCCTGCTCAAGGACGTCACCCCCGAGCATCTGGTGGCCGCCGTACGCATGGTGCAGTCCGGCGACGCCCTGCTCGCCCCGGCGATCACCCGCCGCCTGATCGAACGCTTCGCCCAGCGCACCGAGGCGCCGGCCACCACCCCGCACCCCGACCTCTCCGACCTCACCCCGCGCGAGCTCGAGGTACTCCGCCTGCTGGCGACGGGCCTCAGCAACGCCGAGCTCGCGGACCGCCTGTTCCTCAGCCCGACCACGGTCAAGACCCACATCGGCCGCATCCTGTCGAAACTGGACCTGCGCGACCGCGTCCAGGCCGTGGTCCTGGCGTACGAGACGGGGCTGATCGCCCCGGGAGGCGGCACCTAGCCCGTACGGACTGGACGGGCCGTACGGGCTGGACGGGCTGGACCCTGAGGCGCCTTCGGGGCCTTCACCCCGCCCGCAGCATCAGCCCGATCCCCACCACCAGCAGCCCGGCCGCGGCGATCCGCGGCGCCCCGAACCGCTCCTTGAAGAACACCGCTCCGATGGCCGCGCCGACGATGATCGACGACTCCCGGAGAGCCGCGACGGGAGCGAGCTCGGCGCGGGTCTGGGCCCAGAGGACCAGGCCGTACGCCGCGACGGAGAGGGCCGCGCCCAGTAGTCCGACGGCGGCGAACGGGCGGAGCAGGCGGACCGTCTCGCCGCGCCAGCGGTACAGCGCGTACGCCGGGACGGCCACGCCCTCCAGGGCCATCAGCCAGGCGATGTAGCCGAGGGACGTGCCGGAGGCCCGTACGCCGAGGCCGTCCACCACCGTGTACGCGGCGATCGACAGGCCGGTCGCCAACGCCGCCCCGATCGCCGCCCAGTTGGGGCGGCTGCCGCGCAGGCCCCACAGCGCCACGCCGGTCAGGCCCGCGCAGGACAGGGCGATGCCCGCCGCCGCCCAGCCGTCCGGCACCTCGTGCGCGAAGACCGCCGCCAGGGCCGTCACCACGAGGGGCGCGGTGCCGCGGGCGATCGGGTACGCCTGGCCGAAGTCGCCCAGCCGGAACGAGCGCATCAGCAGGACGTAGTAGGCGAGGTGGAGGACGACCGAGGCGATCAGGTACGGCCACGCTTCGGCCGCCGGCACCGGGACGAAGGGCATCATGGCGAGACCGATCAGCGTCCCGCCGCCGGATATCAGCGTGAAGCCGACCAGCTTGTCGGTGATGCGGTGGGCAATCGCGTTCCAGCAGGCGTGAGTTACGGCGGCCAGCAGGACCGCGGCCGTGACGAGCGGGGTCACTCCGACTGCTCGCGCACGTCCACCAGCGAGGCGCCCGCGTGGGCGATCAGCGTCTTCGGGTCCATCGGGAAGACGGCGTACGGGGTGCCCGCGGCGGCCCACACGATGTCGTGGTCCAGCAGCGAACGGTCCGCCAGGACACGGGTCTTCGTCCGGTGCCCGAAAGGCGGCACGCCCCCGATGGCGTACCCCGTCGTCTCCCGTACGAGATCCGCCCTGGCCCGCGTCACCTTCTCGGCGCCCAACTCCCGCCGCACCAGCTCCAGATCCACTCGGGACGAGCCGTCCATGAGGACCAGCACCGGGACGCCGTCCGCCGCGAAGATGAGCGACTTGCAGATCTGGCTGAGCTCGCACCCGATCGCCGCGGCGGCCTCGGCGGCGGTACGGGTCGCGTCCGGGAAGCGGCGGACCTGTGGGCGGAGGTCATCGAGGCCCAGCTCCTGGAGGGCCTCGGCGAATCGGGGGTGAGCGGCGTTCGGCTCTTCGGCGACGGTCATGAACGGCACGCTAGCCGGTTCGCCCAGGGGCTCACATCTCGATTACGCGCGCGACGGAGACAGGATCAGCTCATCCAGTTGTCACAGGCGTTGCCGTCTGCGGTACCTGAAGTACAGCGCGATGAATACGGCCAAAGCGACTGTGAAGAGGCCTGACGCAGCGACACGCAAGGTGAACCACACGTCACCGGAAGGGTTCCAGACAGCGTCAGCGAGGTTCAAAAGAACAGCCAGGGCGAACGTGGCCAGCAGCACGGTCTTCGCGCGCCCTGTTTTTCCCTGAGACGTCGGCACTCCGGTCGTCACGGAGTTCAGGGTGCCCCCGGGCCCGCGATTGAATCCCGTGTCCGCACCGGCAGTTGACGTTCCGGACAGACCCAGCGGACCGTTGTGGAAGTGGGACTCACCTAGGCGGACACGCTCCGGCCGGTCGGTCGAGCCGTACTCACAGAAGGCCCGCCGCGCTGCGTGGAACAGCAGCACGGCGGGCCTTCTCAGGGGACGGGTGGGGTCAGGCGTGAACCAGCTCCCGGTCCTCGTCCCGGTCGCCCTTCTCGTTGTCGTCGAGTGCCCGCAGGCCCTCGCCCTCGACATCGACGTTCGGCAGTGCCCGGTCCAGCCACTTCGGCAGCCACCAGGCCTTCTCACCGAGCAGGGCCAGGACCGCCGGGACGATCGCCATGCGGACCACGAAGGCATCGAAGAAGACGGCGATCGCGAGGCCGAAGCCGATCATCTTGATCATCGCGTCGCTGGCGCCGATGAAGCCGCCGAAGACGGCCATCATGATGATCGCGGCGGCGACCACGACCCGGGCGCTGTGCCGGAAGCCGGTCACGATGGCCTGGCTCGGCGACTCGCCGTGGACGTACGCCTCCCGCATGCGGGTCACGAGGAACACCTCGTAGTCCATCGCGAGACCGAAGACCACGCCCACCATGAAGATCGGCATCATCGACATGATCGGGCCGGTCTCCTCGACGCCGATCAGACCGGCGAGCCAGCCCCACTGGAAGACCGCGACCACGGCACCGAGCGCGGCGAGCACGCTCAGCAGGAAGCCGAGGGCCGCCTTCAGCGGGACCAGGATGGAGCGGAAGACCAGGATGAGGAGGAGGAAGGCGAGGCCTACCACCAGCGCCAGATACGGGACCAGCGCGTCGTTGAGCTTCTGCGAGAAGTCGATGTTCATCGCGGTGGTGCCGGTGACCAGCACCTCCGCACCCGTGTCGGCCTTGACGTCGGCGCCCTGGTCACGGATGGCGTGCACCAGGTCCTCGGTCTGCGTCGAGGACGGCTTGGAGTCCGGGATCACGGTGATCGTCGCGGTGTCGCCGGCCTTGTTGAACGCGGCCGGGGTGACCGTAACGACGTCGTCGAGGTCCTTGATCCGGTCGGTCACGGCGGTGGCCGCGGCCTTGGGCTCGTCGCTGTCCTTGGCGTCGACCACGATCATCAGCGGGCCGTTGAAGCCGGGACCGAAGCCCTCGGACAGCGTGTCGTACGCCCGGCGCTGCGTGGTGGACGTCGGCTGCGAGCCGTCGTCGGGCAGGCCCAGCTCCAGCTGGCTGGCCGGGACGGCGATCACACCGAGACCGACCACGCCGAGCAGCAGCACGGCGGCCGGACGGCGGATGACAAAGCTCGCCCAGCGGGTACCCATGTTGGGCTTGGCCTGCTTCTTGGACGTGTCCGCGGACGTGGCTGCGGCCTTGCCGGACTTGCCGGCGTCGACCGGTTCCCCCTTCGCGCCTGCCGTGCCCTTCGCGCCCGTCTTGTCCTTCGCGCCCGTCGGACGGATCTTCTTGCCCGCGTACCCGAGCAGCGCCGGGATCATGGTCAGCGCGATGAGGACGGCCACCACGACCGTGCCCGCCGCCGCGAGGCCCATCTTGGTCAGCATCGGGACGTTGACGACCGCGAGGCCCGCCAGCGCGATCACGACCGTGAGGCCCGCGAAGACCACCGCCGAGCCCGCGGTGCCGGTGGCCCGGCCCGCCGCCTCTTCGCCCTCGCGGCCCTCGGCCAGCTCGGCCCGGTAGCGGGAGACGATGAACAGCGCGTAGTCGATGCCGACCGCGAGGCCGATCATCAGGGCGAGCGTGGACGTGGTGTCGCCGAGGTCGAGCGCGTTGGCGAGGGCGGTGATGGTGGAGACGCCGATGCCGACGCCGATGATCGCGGTCAGCAGCGGCAGTCCGGCCGCGACCAGCGAGCCCAGGGTGATGACGAGGACGACCGCGGCGATGGAGAGACCGATGATCTCGCCGATCGCCCCCATCTCGGCCCCGGCCTCAAGCGCGTCGCCGCCGACGTCGACGGTCAGTCCGGTAGCCCGGGCCTCGTCCCCGGCCGCCTCCAGGGCGTCCTTGGTCGTGTCGGCCAGTTCCATGCCGGGCGCGTCGTACTTCACCGACGTGTAGGCGACCGTTCCGTCCTTGCTCACGGCGTTCGTCGTGAACGGGTCGGTGACGGAGACGACCTCGGAGCCGTCGCCCAGTTCCTTGACGGTCTTCTCGACGGTCGCCTTGTTGGCGGCATCCGTCATCTTCTCGCCGTCCGGCGCCTTGAAGACGATGCGGCCGGTCGCTCCGTCGGCGCTGGCGCCGGGGAAACGCTGCTCCAGCAGGTCGAAGGCCTTCTGCGCCTCGGTGCCGGGGATCGAGAAGGAGGTGGTCCCGGGGGCGGGTGCGCTGGCCGCGCCCACGCCCGCGAGGGTCAGCAGGGCCACCCATATCAGGACGGCGAAGTGCCGTCGCCGAAAGGCGAGTCGGCCGAGTTTGTAGAGGAACGTGGCCACGAAGGCGTACTCCCGGTCAGGTCGGTGATGACATCGGGTCGGTGATGGCATCAGGGCAGGGGTCATCAGCCCGACGACGTGAGCGGTCGCGTCAGGTGGAACTGGGGACTTGCTGGGGAGGGCCCTCGAAGGGGTTGTCGAGGAAGGGGAGCAGGGGAGGGTGCGGGTACGGATCAGGCGCTGAGGGCGGGGAGGATCACAGCGTCGATGTACGAGCGGAGGAACTCCTGCGTCGGCGGCTGATCGTCGATCATCGTGCGAGCCGCGAAGCCGCCGATCATCATGTGCAGCACGTAGTCGATCGCCGGGTTGTCCGGACGGACCTCACCCCGGGCGACACCGCGCTGCACCACCTGGCGGATGTCTTCCATCTCCGGCTCGATGAGCAGCTCCCGGAACGCCCGCAGGAGATCCGGGTTCGCGTGGATCGCCACGGACACGCCCCGCATCAGCGCGGAGTTCTGCTCCATGTCGCAGTCGTCCTGGCGGAGCACCACCGCATGCATGTCGCCGCGCAGGGACCCGGTGTCGATATCCGCGGTACTGCCCGGCTTCATGTGCCGCATGGCCTTCACGACCAGCTCGGGCTTGCCGCCCCACTGGCGGTAGAGGGTGGCCTTGCTGGACCGGGTGCGGGCGGCGACGGCGTCCATGGTCAGGGCGTCGTATCCGACCTCCCGGAGCAGGTCGAGCACGGCGCCGTACAACTCGGCCTCGCGCTCGGGCGTGATCCGACTGCGACGCGCCGTTGCTGCCTCAGCCATCCCACTCACCTTCCACTGCTCCACCGCTCCGGCTCCGGTACTCCGGCTCCGAAAGAAACGTTCTCGTACGCCTATGAAGGTACCGCATCCCTCTACGAAACGAAACCGTTTCGTACGTGTCTTGGGTCACGACTTCCACGAGTTGCCGGGCCCCGCCCCCCGTAAAAGCATGGGCAGGTGAGCGACGAGTACGAGAACGCGACCGGAGAGACCGGACACACCGGAGAGACCGGCGGCATCGGAGGCACCGGCTCCGCCGCCTATCTGCGTTTCCCGCACCTCAGCGGCGACCGCCTCTGCTTCGCGGCCGAGGACGACCTCTGGGTGGCCCCGCTGGACGGCGCGGGCCGCGCCTGGCGGCTCACCGTCGACCGTACGAAGGTGAGCCACCCGCGCTTCTCGCCCGACGGGCGGCACATCGCGTACACGACCTGGCGCAGTCTCGTGCCGGAGATCCATCTGGCGCCGGTGGACGGCGGCCCGGCCCGGCGGCTCACCTACTGGGGGAACGCCGACACCCAGGTCTGCGGCTGGTCGCCCCCCGACAAGAACGGAAACCACGACGTCCTCGCCGTCGCCTCGCACGGCCAGCCCTTCTCCTACTTCACCTGGGCCTACAGCGTGCCGGTCGACGGCGACCCCGGCCGCAAGCTCCCCTGGGGCCCGGTCTCCGACATCGCGATCGCCGATCTCGACGGGGAGCGCAGGACGCTGCTGCTCACCGGCACGCCCCCGCACGAGCCCGCCGCCTGGAAGCGCTACCGGGGCGGCGCCACCGGCCGGCTCTGGCTGCACGGGCAGCGCATCCTGGCCGACCTCGACGGGCACCTGGACTCACCGATGTTCGTCGGCGGCCGGATCGCCTTCCTCTGCGACCACGAGGGCATCGGCAACCTCTACTCCTGCCTGCACGACGGCTCCGACCTGCGCCGCCACACCGACCACGACACCTTCTACGCCCGGCACGCGTCGAGCGACGGCACCCGGGTCGTCTACCAGTGCGCGGGCGACCTGTGGATCGTCGACGACCTGACCGCGGACCCGTCGGACTCACCGCCCCGCCGCCTTGACGTACGCCTGGGCGGGCCACGCGCGGGACGCCGTACGTACCAGGTGCCGGCCGCGCAGCACATCGACGGGATCTCGGTGGACGAGACGGGCCGGGCGAGCGCCGTCGTCGTACGCGGCAGCCTGTACTGGCTCACGCACCGCGACGGCCCGGCGCGCACGATCGCGGACACCCCGGGCGTACGCGTCCGGCTCCCGGAGATGCTCGGCTCGGGCGGCCAGGTGGCGTACGTGACGGACGCGGAGGGCGAGGACGCCGTCGAGATCGCGTACCTGCCGCGCGCGACCGGCGAACGCGAGCCGCGGCGGATGGCCTCCGGCGAACTGGGCCGCGTACTGGAACTCGTCTCCGACCCGCAGGGCGAGCGGCTGGCCATCGCGTCGCACGACGGGCGGCTGCTGCTGATAGACGCCACCGAGGAGGCGCAGGGAGCAGAGGGGTCGGAGAGGCCGGAAGGGTCGGAGGGAGCGGAGACGCCGGAAGGGCCAGAAGGAGCGAAGGGGTCGAAGGGCGAGGTCACCGAGCTGATCCGGTCCATCAACGGGCCGGTGCGCGACCTCGCCTTCTCGCCCGACGGCGCCTGGCTGACCTGGTCGCACCCCGGCATCGGCCGCACCCTCCGCCAGATCAAGATGGCCCGGATCCGGGGCCCGGGGGCACGTACGGTCGTCGACGTCACCAACGGGCGCTTCGAGGACGAGAACCCGGTCTTCACCAGGGACGGCCGGTTCCTCGCCTTCCTCTCCTGGCGGGGCTTCGACCCGGTGTACGACGTGCACACCGGCGACCTGTCCTTCCCACTGGGCTGCCGTCCGTACCTCGTGCCCCTGTCCTCCGCGACCCCGTCCCCCTTCGCGCTGAACCCCGAGGGGCGCCCGGCGGCAGGCGGTCTTGACCCGGTCGAGGACGACACGGGCGACGGTGACGGCACGGTGACGACCGTCGAGATCGAGGGCCTGGAGAGCCGCGTGACCCCCTTCCCGGTCACGGCCTCCAAGTACTCGGCGCTGTACCCGGTGGCGGGCGGCGGTCTGGTCTGGCTGCGCTGGCCCATCTCCGGCGCGCTCGGGGAGACCTTCGCCAACCCCGATGACACGTCCGGCCGTCCGACCCTCGAATACTTCAACATCACCAAGGCGAAGAAGTCCGAACTCGTCGACCACCTGGACTGGTTCGCGCTGAGCGGCGACGGCAGCAGGCTCGTGGTCGTGGACGAGGGCGACCTGCGCGCCGTCCCCTCCACCGAGTCCGGCGACAGCGACACGACCGTCTGGATCGACCTGCGCCGCATCCTGCACGAGGTCGACCCGCCCGCCGAGTGGCGCCAGGCGTACGCCGAGGCGGGCCGCCTCATCCGCGCCTACTTCTGGGCGCCCGACATGTGCGGCGTCGACTGGGACGGGATCCTGGACCAGTACCGCCCACTCGTCGAACGGGTCGCGTCCCCCGACGAGTTCGCGGACCTGCTCCGCGAGGTCCTGGGCGAATTGGGCACCTCACACGCGTACGTCACCGCCGCGCGCCGCAACGAGGGGCCGCCGCACTACCAGCGCGCGCAGGGCCTGCTGGGCGCCAACTTCGTGCGCCGGTGCGGCGGTTGGGTGGTGAAGCGCATCCTCCCCGGCGACTCCTCCGACTCCAAGGCACGCTCCCCGCTGGCCGGTACGGGAATCCGCCCGGGAGCGGTGCTCACCCAGGTGGACGGCCGCCCGGTGGACCCGGTCACCGGTCCGTACCCGCTGCTCGCGGGCGCGGGCGGTACGACGGTGGAGCTGACGTTCACCCCGGCGGAGACGGAGGTGTTGGCAGGAGCGGCGGCGGGCGAGAGGCGCTCGCGCCGGGTGGCGGTGGTCCCGCTGATCGACGAACGCCCCCTGCGCTACCAGGACTGGGTGGCCAAACGCCGCGAGGTCGTACGCGAGTTGAGCGGCGGCCGCTGCGGCTACCTCCACATCCCGGACATGGGCGGCTCCGGCTGGGCCCAGTTCAACCGCGACCTGCGGATGGAGGTGTCCCGGCCCGCCCTGATCGTCGACGTACGGGGCAACGCCGGCGGCCACATCAGCGAACTGGTCGTCGAGAAACTCACCCGTACGATCCTGGGCTGGGACCTGACCCGCAATGCCCAGCCGGTGTCGTACGCCTCCAACGCCCCGCGCGGCCCGGTGGTCGCCCTGGCCGACGAAATGACGTCGTCGGACGGCGACATGATCACGGCGGCCTTCAAACTCCTGAAGCTCGGCCCGGTCGTCGGCCAGCGCACCTGGGGCGGCGTGGTCGGCATGACCGGCCGCCACCGCCTGGGCGACGGAACGGTCATCACGGTCCCCATGAACGCGGCCTGGTTCGACGCGTACGGCTGGTCCGTCGAGAACCACGGCGTCACCCCGGACCTGGAGATCATGCGCACCCCCCTCGACTGGGCAGAGGGCCGCCACGCCCAACTGAACGACGCGGTCACCCTGGCCCTGACCCTCCTCACCACCAACCCAGCGGCCACCCCACCGACCTACGACCACACCCCAGACAGATCCCGCCCCAAACTGCCCCCGCGCCACCTCTAAAACCCGCCGCCCCGAAATGCGTACCCGCAGGGGAGCATTTCAGGGGCGCGGGGAACTGCGCGCCCAGCCACAACCAACCCGCAGCGAACACCCAACAGCCCGCCCCCAAACACAAACGTGGGGTGCCCTCAAAAAACAAGGGCACCCCACGCTCGTAGGCCGAAGCCAAGGACAACTAGACGTCGTAGTCCTGGTCGAACCGGTCCTGCTGCTCCTGCGCGGAGCGTTCGGTCTCGTCCGGAGTCTGCCGCCCTCGCTCGGACTCCTCGGGGCGCCGCTGCCCCTTCTGACCCTGCTCACGCTGACCCGGCTGACCCGGCTGACCCGGTCGGCCGGGCTCGCGCTGACCACCCTGCTCACGCTCACGCTCGTGCTCACGCCGCGGCGGCTGCTGCGACCCGCGCTCGCTCATGTCGTCCTGCCCCTGGCCGCCACGCTTCTGCGCCTTGTCCTTGAGCTCGTTGGCCTTGTCCTTGAACTGGTCCTGCATGCCCATGAGATTCACTCCCGTTTGTGTATGAGGGGATCGGGCCTCGACCAGACTTACACGCACGGACAAAGCACGCATTTCGATCAGTTACGGTCAGTGACGCTCAGTACTCCGTGCCAGCTCATCGGCGGTTCCACCGGCTCCGACAAGCCCAGTCCCGACCTTCCCCAGCCGCGGCTCGAACCTCCGCATCTCCCGCTGCCCGACCGCCCCGACGATCCCCGGCAGATATCCCCGTACGCCCTGCATCCCCCGCAGCCACCACTGCCCGTACACATGGCCGGCCCGCCGCTCGATCCCGGCGACGAGCCGGTCGACGGCCGGCCCCAGCGGGTACGTCTTGTTGGCCGGCCACGGCAACCGCTGCCGCAACTCCCGCATGACGTCGTCCTGATCGGCCCCGCGCACCATGTCGGTGTCGGTCCACGACAGATACCCGACCCCGACGCGTACGCCCTTGTACCCGACCTCGGCGCGCAGGCTGTGCGCGTACGCCTCCACGCCCGACTTGGACGCGCAGTAGGCGCTCATCATCGGCGCGGGCGTGATCGCGGCGAGCGAGGCGATCTGGAGCAGATACCCGCGGCTCTCCATCAGTACGGGGAGGAAGGCCCGTGCCGTCACCGCCGATCCGATGAGGTTGACCTCGATGACCCGTCGCCAGGCCACCGGGTCGGAGTCCATGAAGGGCCCGCCGCTGGCGACACCGGCGTTGGCGACGACGATGTCGACCTTCCCGAACCGCTCCTTCACCTCCGCCGCGACCCGTGCCATGGCCTCGTGGTCGGTGACGTCGGCGTACCAGTGGCCGCTCTCGCCGTGCAGCCGCTCGGCGACCCCCTTCAGCGCGTCCTCCTCAAGACCGACGAGCGCGACCGTGGCGCCGCGGGCGGAGAGCTTGCGGGCGAGGAGTTCCCCGACGCCCCGCGCGGCCCCCGTGACGACGGCGACCTGTCCTTCCAGACCGACCCTGCTCATGCGGCTCACACGACCCATGCGACTCACGCGCCTTCCTTCAGTCCGAGCCGTACGTAGGTGGAGACGAGGTCCCGGATCTGCTGGACGACCAGCTCCGGGGCCTCCACCGGGGTCATGTGCCCGAGCCCGGCCAGTTCGGCGGAACCGACGCAGTTCGGCAGCGAGGCGACGAGGCCACGCGCGTGGATCACGGGTGTCATGCGGTCGGCGGTGCCCACGACGACCACGGTCGGCGCGGTCAACTCCCGTACGGCGTGGTCGAGATCGAGCGTGTCGAGCACCCGCGACCAGGCGTACCGCACCTCCCGCGGACAGGCGTGCACGATCCGCGAACAGGCCTCGACCATCCCCGGTGCCGAACCGGGGCCCATGGTCGCGTACTTGAGGATCCGCCGGGCGACCGGCGTGACAGGACCGAGCGGCGCCCGCGAGCCGAGGACCTTCTTGGTCAGCCAGATCCGCGTCCGCCCGGCCCGCATCGGCACCACCAGCGACTCGTCGACCAGCCGCGAACTGCCCGTACTGCACAGCAGCACGCCGGCCGCGTGCTCCCGGAACCCGGCCCGCCCGGCCGCCGCCATCAGCGTCATCCCGCCCATGGAGTGCCCGGCCAGGACGGCCTTCTCACCGGGCGCGAGGGTGGCCGCCAGCACCGCCTCCAGATCGTCGGCGAGCATGTCCGCGGTGCACGCGGGGCTCGCCGGACTGCGCCCGTGCCCCCGCTGGTCGTACGCGATCACCCGGTGGTCGACGGCGAGGTCCCGGATCTGCGCCGCCCAGAAGGCGGTCGAACACGTCCACCCGTGCGCCAGCACCACGGCGGGCGCCGCCGTGTCGTCGGCGGGGCCGTGCACCTCGACGTGCAGCCGCGCCCCGTCGGCGGAGACGGCGGTCAGCTCGCGCGCGGGCACGGGCGGGGCATAGGGCCCGCTCACCACATGCATCAGTCGACTCACGCCTCCGCCTCCACTTTCCGCTTGTGTGCTGTTTCCGGTGGTACGGGTGATGCGGGTGGTGCGGGCGCCCGGAGAACGTCGTACTCCGCCAGATCCATCCGCCGGGTGGCGGCGCGGAACTCGCTCGTCGTCCCCGGCCAGATGGTCGTGTTGACGCCGTTGGCGTCGAGGTACCAGCTGGTGCAGCCGCCGGTGCTCCAGACCGTCCGCTTCATGCGTTCCTGGACCCGGTGGTTCCAGGCGTCGACCGCGCCGGGCCGCGCGTCGAAGGCGGTCCGTCCGCCGAGCACGTCCAACTGCCTCATGTAGTCGGCCAGATAGTTCAGCTGGGACTCGATCATCAGGATCATCGAGGAGTTCCCGAGGCCGGTGTTGGGGCCGATGATCGTCATCCAGTTGGGGAAGCCGGCCGCGGTCGCGCCCCGCAGCGACTTCATGCCGGACCGCCACGCCTCGGCGAGCGTCCGGCCGTCCGCGCCGACGACCCGCTCGGCGATGGGCAGGTCGGTGACGTGGAATCCCGTACCGAAGACGATCGCGTCGACCTCGGCCTCGCTCCCGTCGGCGGCGACGACGGTGGACCCGCGGACCTCGCGCAGCCCGCTCGCGACGACGTCCACATTGGGCCGGGCGAGGGCCGGGTAGTACTCGCTGGACAGCAGGATCCGCTTGCAGCCGATGCGGTAGGTGGGGGTCAACTTGGCCCGGAGCACAGGGTCTTTGACGGCACGGGCCATGTTCCGCTTGGCCACCTGTTCCACCAGGCCCAGCTCGTTGGGGCGCTTGGTGAACGCCTGGACCTGCAACTCCCGGATGCCCCACAGGAGTCCGCGGCGGGCCTGTGCGGTGAAGGGGAGCTGCCGGTGCAGCCACCGCTCGGGCCCGGTGATGGCCCGGTCGACGCGCGGCAGCACCCAGGGCGGCGTGCGCTGGAAGAGGGTGAGCCGGGCGACATCCGGCTGGATGGCGGGCACGATCTGGATGGCCGAGGCCCCCGTGCCGACCATCGCGACCCGCTTGCCGCGCAGGTCGTAGTCGTGGTCCCAGCGGGCCGAGTGGAAGACCTTGCCGGGGAAGGTGTCGAGCCCCGGCACATCCGGGACCTTGGGCTCGGAGAGCGGCCCGGTGGCGGAGACGACGACGTCGGCGGTGAGCGTCCCGCTGCTGGTCTCGATCTCCCAGCGGAGCCGCTCGCCGTCCCAGGTCATCATCTTGACCTCGGAGTCGAGGCGCAGGTGCGGCCGCAGCCCGAAGACGTCGGTGACGTGTTCCAGATAGGCGCGGATGTGCTCCTGCCCGGAGAACGTACGCGGCCAGTCGGGATGGGGCGCGAACGAGAACGAGTAGAGGTGGGACGGCACATCGCAGGCGCACCCGGGATAGCTGTTGTCCCGCCAGGTCCCGCCCACACTGCCGGCCCGCTCCAGCACGACGAAGTCGGTCACGCCCTCCCGGCGCAACCGCACGGCGGCTCCTAGCCCGCCGAATCCGGAACCGATCACCGCCACCCGCACATGCTCGTGCTCGTGCTCGGTCATCCCGACGCCTCCATGCCTCGTACGACTCCGCTCAATGCCGCCAGTGAACACTGGCGCAATGGGGAGAGTAGGGCAGCTGCATACCGAGCGGTAGGGGTCTGGGGAAGGAAAGTTACCGGCGGTACAACATAGGCTGCCCAGGTGGCGGACAAGCGGGAGTACAGGATGGAGGAGCTGGCCGGGGAGGCCGGCATCACCGTGCGCACACTGCGCTTCTACCGTGAGCGCAAGCTGATCCCGCCACCTCGCCGCGAGGGCCGGATCGCCTGGTACGACGACGACCACCTGGCCCGCCTGCGCACGATCGCCGCGCTCCTGGAGCGCGGACACACCCTGAGCGGGATCGCCGAACTCGCCGAGGCCTTCGAACACGGCCGCGACGTCGGCGAGTTGCTCGGCCTCGGCGCGCCCACCGAGGAGACCCCGGTCCGCCTCTCCCCCGAGGAACTGGCCGACGCGTTCGCGGGCCAGGCGACCCCGGAGAACTTCGCCGCGGCCCTCGATCTCGGCTACCTCGCCACGGACGGCACCGACCTCATCCACATCAGCCGCCGCCTCCTCGACACGTCGGCGGCACTGGTCCGCGAGGGCATCCCGCTCGCGGATGTCCTCGCCGCGGCGAGGCGCATCCGCGAACACGCGGACGCCCTGGCCGAGTTGTTCACCGACCTGGCCCTGAAGCAGGGCCACTCGACGGACGACCTCCAACGGCTGCGCCCCCTGGCGAAGAGCGTGGTGGAGGCGGAGCTTTCGATGGCGATGGATCGCAGGCTGGGGCAACTGAGGGGCGAATGAAGCACACAGAACCAGCACAACACCTTGGAAATCCCCTCACTTTCACCCTTTCGAGTGATCAATGGAAAGGGGGTGCGAAACGCCCGCCCCACACGCATAGGTTCATCACACCAGTCACCCCGACTGGGTCCTCAAAGAAGCTCGATGCATGGAGAAAGCCGAACTTGAAGTACATATCAGTCGTCCTCGCGTCCACGGCCGTTCTCCTCGCCGTGGCCACGATGCCGGCGTCAGCCGCCGACGAGCAGCACGTAACGGCGACCAACAGCCAGCACCTGACACAGGCCGCCGCCGCCGACCAAGTGATGTGGTCCAGCAGGCAGGTACGGCCCCAGCAGGTGATGTGGTGACACAGGTGACGAACCACTGAGGATCAGCATGCGGCGACCGGGGTTCCCCTTTTCGCATGTGGGGTCCACCGGTCGCCAGCCCTTCGAGGGGTAATGGGCATACACCCACGCCTCAGGTGCGCGCCGTCACAGCCGTTCCCCCCTCGACCGGGCGTTGAGCCGAGCGATCCCCGCGCTCAGCGCCTCGCCCGCGGCGACCGGCCGGAGATCCTCCGGCCTGGCGTCCCATTCGACGCCACCACCGACCGGCCGCAACTGCACGTAGAGGCCGACGAACCCCATCACCTTCCCCACCTTCTTGTTCCTGGTGTCCTCGATGACGTCTCCGAGACGCATTGCTACTGCTTCGGGCCCTACGGCATCCGGGTCACTCGACGTGCTCATCGACTCGGGAAACGGGTCGGAGCAGCCCATCACGCCACCCACTCGGCACCGACCACGTACGGGTCCAGATCAATGCCGAAGTCGGCCGCGAGCACCAGCGCGATCCGACGACGGTACTGCCACACCTGCTCCCGCTCGCAGGCCACGACATAGGGGCGGACCAGAGTGGTAGCACCGCCGTCGAGCGGCACATCGCACCCGTACGGGGAGCGCCGGACCGGAGGCCACGGCGCTCCCGCACGAGGGACCTCGGACCTGCACGCGAGAGCCGGTTCCACGGCACGGGAGATGGCTCGGCGCTTGCCGGTGCCGGGCCAGAACGCGCCCAGCACCCATCGCAGGAATACGTGAATAATGCTCACTGCCATCAGCTCCTCTATAGCTGGTTGCCAGGCCCCCGGACGGTCGCACCCGTCGCGGGGGCCTCCTCGCTTCACTTACGGTAAAGGTCCTGTACACACCTGTCTATAGCCAGGAGCTCATAGGAGCATCTATGTTGGGATGTCACTTGGTGCGTACAGTCCGGACGTGATCGAGTTCGACCCAACCAGGCCCAAGTGGTCGCAGATCGCCGACGTCCTCCGCGCGAGGATCACGAGCGGCGAGTATCAGCCTCGAACGCTGATCTCCGAAGTGCAGCTGGAGGAGGAGTTCGGCGTAGCGCGTACGACCGTCCGCAAGGCGACCGCCGCCCTGCGCGAAGAAGGCCTGATCACCACGACACCCGGCATGGGATCGTTCGTGGCCGATCAACCGCCCCAACGCGACAGGCCAGTTGACTGAACTGTTGTGGTTCAGGAGCCAGTGGCTCCCCAACTGGCGAGTAGGCGGCGCAGTTCCTCTGCCTCTATGGCCACACCGAGTCTCTGATAGAGCGCCAGCGCGCGCTCGGCGAATGGTCGGGCCGAGTCGATTCCCCGCACGTGAAGGTGCGTTCGGGCCAGTCCGGCCAGCGCATGTGCCGTGCCGAGAGGGAAGCCGAACTTCTCCGCGATCTCCAGTGCACTCCCGTACGTCTCCAGTGCGACGCCCAGCTGTCCCAACGTGCGCTGCGTGTCGGCGATACCCACAAGTGCGCGCTGACGCTCGTACTGGTTGTCAATCCGCCGGGAGACCCTGTCCGCCGTGCTGAAGTGACGCAGGGCCTCGTCCATCCGCCCGGACTCCGCACAGGCCGCGCCAAGACTGTTCAGGGCATTCACTTCGCCGACGGCGTCTCCACTGGCTCGGTGACTGGCGAGCGCACGTCGAAAGCAGACCAGCGCCAGTTCTGGCCTGCCGGTGACCCGATGGACGGTGCCGAGGTTGGTATCGAGTATGGCCAGTTCCTGGCGCCCGCCGAAGCGGCGTGCCAGAGCCAGGGACTGCTCGTAATGGCTGCGGGCCTCGTCGTAGAGCCCTTCGGCGAAGTAGATCTCGCCCATGTTGTTCAGGGCCTTCACCTGGCCGTGCGCATCCCGGAGATCCCGGTGGATCTCCAGCATGGCCCGGAACCGATTCATCGCTCTGGCGTACTCGGCTCCGAAGATCAGAGCGGCTCCCTGCACATTGAGGCTCTCGGCCACCCCGTAGCTGTCACCGACCTGTTCGTAGAGCGCGTAAGCCCGGTCCAGTTCGCGTAAGGACATCTCGCCTCGTCCCGCCGCGAGATGGGCTCGGCCGATCTCGAAGAGAGCATCGGCACGACCGTGCACATCATCGAGTTCCTCGAACAGGGACAGCGCCTCAGAAGCACAGTGCAGTGCCTCACCGTGGTTCTCCTGGGCCAGTACGTCCGCTCGCTCCACCAGGGTCTGGGCCAGTGCCTGATAGTCGTCCCCGAGGCGGAGGACAGCCAGAGCAGCGCCGTGGAATTCGGCCGTAAGATCCCGGGCGCCCCACAGCTTGAGCGCATAGGCCAGCACATGGGGAAAGAGCGCGGCGAAGTCCGGAAAGTCGGCCGCGGCCGTTCGGGCCACAGCCAGCAGGTTCGCACGCTCCAGCGTGAGCCAGGCCGATGCCGCGTCGACCGCTTCCCATTCGGCCTCGGGTTCGGTACCGGTGAAGTCCGGCGCGTAGGGAGACGAGTACTCCAGGCCGATGGGCCGCCTGCGGCGACGCGGATGCGCGAGCCGGTCGGCTCGGTCGGCGGCCGTGACGTAGTAGGACATCAGGCGGCGGAGCGCTCCGTCTCGTGCCGGTTGCGGGTCCTCGCTGCGGCATAACCGCCCGCCGAACGCGCGGGCCAGGTCATGAAGTTGATAGCGGTCGCGCACTGGCTCGTTGAGCAGGTGCCGGTCGAGGAGGTCGTCCGCTGCGCGGCGGACCTCATCGGTCTCGGGGCCCCCGCACAACGCGGTCGCTGCCTCCAGTGTGATGTCGGGACCGGGGTGCAGCGCCAAGTGGCGGAAGAGCAGTCGTGCGGAGGCGTCGAGATCCGTATAGGAGAGCTGAAAAGCGGCAGCGACCCGTTCGTCGAACTCGTCCAGCCGGTCACAGGCCCGCGCCAGCCGGTCGGCGACGTACTCCAGGTCCCAGGTGTCCCGGTGCCGGAACCGGCTCGCGAGCAACTGGACCGTCAGCGGATGACAGCCGCACAACTCCACGACGCGTCGCAGGACGGCGGTGTCGGAGACTCGCGCCGCTCCCGCGATCCGGGCGAAGAGCGAGGCCGCCTCGGACACCGACAGTACGTCCAGCGGGAGAGACGTGGCGCCGTCGAGGCCGGCGAGCCGATTGCGACTGGCCACGATCGCGTGGCATTCCGGCGAGCCGGGCAGCAGCGGCCGTACCTGCTCGGCGTCGCGCGCGTTGTCGAGCACCACAAGAACGCGGTGGTGGGCGGTCCACTCCCGCCAGCGCGCGGTCCGTTCGTCGAGGGTCTCGGGGAGCGGATCGGCCACGCCGATGGTGTGCAGCAGGAAGGCGAGGGCGTCGGCCGGTTCGTACGGCGGCTGGTCGCTGTAGCCCCGTAGATCGACGTAGAACTGACCCGCAGGGTAGCGCGATCGCATCCGATGTGCGGCGTGGATGATCAGCGCCGACTTGCCGACGCCGGGCATGCCGTGCACGACCGTGAGGGGAAGGCCGGTCCCGTTTCCGCCGGGGACGGAATCGGTCTCGGCGAGCAGGGCGTCCAGCTCGCTCCCGCGCCCCGTGAAGTCCCTGGTGTCACGCGGCAGGCTGCTTCCCGCGGGCTCCGTGGGCCCCACGGCCGGGGCGGCTTCCAGTCGGCCCGGGTCGCGTAACTCGCCGTCGGCTCCCGGACCTCGTACGGAGGAGTGCACGGAGGAGTCCTCGCCGGGGCCGGTGCGGACCGACGCGGCGCCCGTCGCCTGACCGCGCGGGGCCGGCTCCCGCAGGCCGGGCTCCTGCCGGAGAATGCGGTGCTGCAGTTCCCGGAGGTCCGCCCCGGGATCGATGCCCAGCTCGTCGGCCAGGCGTACGCGGGTGTCCCGGTACAGGGCCAGGGCCTCGCCGTCGCGGCCGGACCGGTAGAGGGCCAGCATCAGGGCGGCGACGGCCTGTTGAGCGAGCGGGTTCAGGGAGACGAGTTCGTGGAGTTCGCCGACCAGGTCGGCGTGCCGGCCCAACTCCAGTTCCAGACGGATGCGTTCCTCCCGTACCCGGCGGTGGTCCTCGGTCAGCCGGGCGCGGGCGGAGGCGGCCCAGGCCCCGGTGAACTCCGCGAACGGCTCCCCGCGCCACAGGCATTCGGCGGTGTGCAGCAGCCCGACGGCGTACTCGGTGTCACCCCGCCCGGCCGCCGCCCGGGCCTGCCCGCGCAGCCGCTGCAGACGTACGAAGTCGACGTCGTCCTCGTGCTCGACGCGCAGCCGGTAGCGGCGCGGCGACGGGCGGTCGATCCGCGCCTCGTCGCCGACGGCCCGGCGGAGTCTTGTGCGCAGCCGGGACAGGTAAGTGTGCAGTGTTTCCACGGGAGTTGCGGGTACATCGTCGTCGTCCCAGACACGTTCGACGAGCGTGTCCACGGAGACCGGGTCGCCCCGCGCATACAACAGGACCGCCAGTACCCGCCGCTCTTTCAGAGATCCGAGCGCGTGCTGACGTCCCTGGTGCCACAGTTCGAGAGGCCCCAGCGCAAGGAGGTCCACCATCTCCCCCAGATGGTTCAGCCGCTTCCTGCAACTCACTGTCAGGCCAGGGCCAGAGGGACCGGAGGGAGCGATGCGGGGCGCACAGGGGCGCGAGGGGCGCACGCACACGCCGCGGACCTCGCCGCGCCCTCTCCGCGCCTTCTCGGCAGTCTCCGTCATCTCCGCCGAGCGGGGACTGCAAGGTTTCTGCAAGCCCTCCGTCCATGCGCACGGGCAGACCCGACTCGACGGCCGCGCGTCGGCCGTGTCTCAACTCGCAGAGTCAACGGGGGAGTTCGCATGAGTCTGACCCTGCCGGATGCCGACCGGCGACTGGCTGTGCCCTTGCGTCTGGACGTCGAGCGCTGGGCCACTTTCCGGATACGCAAGAAGGTGCTCGCCGTGGTGCACACGGTGACCTCGGCGCGGCGGCTGCTGGAGGCGGTCCGGTTGCTGGAGGGCGATCCGCGGATCCAGGTGGTGTTCACGATGGCCGTCGACGTGTTCAACGACGGCGTGGACACGTTCCTGGAGAACACCAGGGCTCTCGTGGTGCCCTGGACGCAGGCCGTGCACACCCGGTTCGACCTGGCGCTGGCCGCCAGCTACGGGGGCCTGCACGAACTGCACGTCCCGGTGATCGTGCTCCCGCACGGAGCCTCGTACAACAAGCGCGTCTCCGTGCCCCGCGACCACCGCGAGCGGTCCCTGGCGGTGCGCGAGGTCTACGGGCTGGGCCGCCAGTGGCTGGTCCGGGACGGCGTGGTCGTCCCCTCGGCGATCGTGCTGGCGCACGAGGAGGACCGGGAGCGGCTCGGCCGGGAGTGCCCCGAGGCGCTGCCCGTGGCGGAGGTGGTCGGGGACCCCTGCTACGACCGGGTCGCGGCGAGCCTGCCCTCCCGGGCGCTGTACCGGGAGGCACTGCGTGCCGGGCCCCGCCAGGATCTGGTGCTCGTCTGCTCCACCTGGGGCCCCGACTCGCTGCTCGGGCAGCAGTGGGACCTGCTGGAGCGGCTGGCCGCCGAGTTGCCCCGGGAGGAGTTCCGCATCGTGGTCATGCTGCACTCCCACGTCTGGAACGCCCACAGCGAGTGGCACATCCGCAGCGCCTTCGCCCGGCTGAGCCGCTCCGGCGTCAGCGTGGTCGGCCAGCACGCGGAGTGGTGCGGTGCGGTCGTCGCCGCCGACTACCTGGTGAGCGACCACGGTTCCGTGTCGCTGTACGGGGCGATGACCGGCGCGCGCATCCTGACGGCCGGTTCCCCGGACACCGAGCTCGACCCCGGGTCGCCGATGGCCGAACTGCGCTCCCTGGCACCCCGCATCCGTACCGACCGCCCGCTGCGCAGGCAACTGCGGCAGAGCTCCGCCGCGTACCGCTCGAACCAGTACGCGCGGGTCGCGGCCCGGCTCAGCTCGGAGCCGGGCCGGTTCGCCCGCAGGATGCGCGCGCTCCTCTACCGCAGGCTCCACCTGCGCCCGCCGGCCGCGCCGCTCGCACCGGAGCGGGCGGGACTGCCGGTGACCGTGCGCTTCGACGAGCCGGAGGGCGCCGGGTCATGAGTCCAGCCGGCGCCGCGTTCATGCGGGCCTGTACGAGTGCCTTCACGAGTGTGCGCACGACTGCCGTCGAAGGCACGGGTGCCTTGGACGAGCGGACGCACGTGCCCCTGGCCCGACACGTGCAGGACGTTCGGGTCGCGCTGGCACTCCCGGGCCGCGAACATC
The DNA here is from genome assembly GCF_040654355.1 of Streptomyces sp. NPDC050704. NCBI lineage: Bacteria > Bacillati > Actinomycetota > Actinomycetes > Kitasatosporales > Streptomycetaceae > Streptomyces > Streptomyces sp. NPDC050704. The sequence goes on from NZ_JBFAHW010000060.1 coordinate 43,101, forward strand.
CGTTCGTGGACCGGCATCTGCGGGTCGGGCTTCCGGCGCCGAGTCCCTGGCCACGGCTCGCCGACGTACTGGTGGCGCCTCTGGAGCCGTTGGAGCAGCTGGAATCGGACACGGTCGACGCGCTGGCCGCCGAGCATCCGGGCGCCGCGGTGGTGGCCGTGCACCGCTCGACCCGGGTGTGCCTCCTGCGGCTCGGCCCGTACGGCTCCGACGCCGTACTGCTGACGCTGACCGCACGGCATGCCGCCCTGCACCCCTGGCAGACATGGGCTTCGCTGGCCCACGCCTGGCTGGTCGCTCAGGCGGAGGCTCCGGAGGTTCCGGAGCCTCCGCCCTCGTCGAGCGGCCGCAGCCGCTGACGTACGCCCTCGGCCGGGCCCGGTCGGTTCACCCCGACATAGAGGTTCAGTGCTTCCCGGTACCGCTCCCGGGCGAGATCTCGCTGCCCGCGCAGTTCGGCGACCTCGCCCAGGGACTCCAGCGCCCGGGCCGTCTCGTAGTGGGCGGCCACCTCGCGCAGCACGGCCAGCGAGGCGGCGAGCCAGCTCTCCGCCTCGTCGGGCCGGCCGCTGCCGAGGCAGACCCGGCCGAGCAGGGTGGCCGCACGCGCGGCGTTGTAGGAGTCGTCGACCTCCAGCAGCGTCGTGCGCGCGGCGGCGGCGCCCTCGGCGGCCTGCGCCAGCCGGTCGCGGGCGAAGTCGACGTCGGCCGCGTTGAGCCGGGCGAGCCCGCCGGCCCGGAGGTCGCCGCAGCGGGGCAGGGCCGCGGCCGCCCGCGCGAACAGCCCGGCCGCCTCGTCCAGTTGACCCATGCGCTGGTGGGCGAGGCCGCGATAGTTCAGCGTACGGGCGTGTCCCAGCTCGTCCCCGTCGGCCGAGAAGAGCCGGGCCGCCTCCTCGAACATCTCCAGAGCGCGGCCGTGATCACCCCTGCCCAACTCACCCTGGCCGCCGGAGGTGAGCATCCGGCACTCGGCCTGCCTGTCGCCCAACTCCCTTGCGGCGGCGAGCCCTTCGGCATGTGAGGTGTGCCAGTGGTCGTAGTGCTTGCGCCGCAGGAAGAAGGGGCCCATGGCGTCGGCGAGCTGCCAGCCGACCTCCGGCGCCCCCGTCGTCCTGGCCCGCTGTATGACCGCCATCAGGTTGGGCAGCTCCCGCTCCGTCCAGTCCAGCGCGGCCCGGGTGTCGTCACCGAAGTCCTCGGCGCTCGCCGGTTCCTGTCCGGGACCGGCTCCTGGCCCGAAGGAACGTTCCCGTAAAGGGTGTTGGGGATCGATGGTGACCTCGGCCCGGGTGGCGGTGGCCAGATAGTGGTCGGCGATACGACGGAACGCGGCCGCCCGCTCCTGCGAGGACTCGTCCTCCACGGCCTTCCCGGCGGCGTGCAGCCGTACGAGATCGTGGAAGCGGTAGCGGTCCTCACCGACGTCGATCAGCAGATTGGCATCGTGGAGGACGTCGAGCAGTTCCTCCGAATCGGCCCCCGCGCCACCGTCGCCGTCACGACCGGCCCCGGCGCCAGGGCCGGCGGCACCGGGACCCGCACCCGCGCCCGCCAGCACCGCCCCCGCCGCCCCGCTCCCGAACTCCGTCCCCGGATGCACACCGAGCAGCCGGTAGAGCCGGGCCGCGCCTTCGGGCAGCCCCTGGTACGACAGGTCCAGCGCGGCGCGTACCCCGTGGTCGCCGTCGATGGCGAGCGCGTCCAGCCGCCCCCGCTCGGCGGCGAGGGCCCGGACCATGGTGGTGATCCGCCGGTGCGGCCGGGCCGCGAGCCGGGCTCCGGCGACCCGCACCGCGAGGGGCAGCCCGGCGCAGAGTCCGACGAGGGCACGGGCGTCCTCGGGCTGGGTGGCCACCCTGTCGTCGGCGAGGGTGACAGCCAGCAACTCGACGGCCGCTTCCGGGGCGAGCGGTTCGAGATGTACCTGGTAACCGCCTTCGAGGGCCAGCCCGGCCATCCGCCGGCGGCTGGTCACCAGAGTGACGTTCGGCCCGCCCGGCAGCAGCGGCCGTACCTGGGCCGCGGTCGCCGCGTCGTCGAGCAACACCACCATCCGGCGGTCCGAGGTCAGCGAGCGGTACAGCGCGGCCCGGTCCACGATGCTGTCCGGCACCTGCTGCGGCGACACACCCAGTCCGCGCAGGAAGCTGCTCAGCACCTGGGCCGGATCGGCGGGACCGGTCGGCGCCTGCGCGCCCAGGTCCGCGTACAACTGGCCGCCGGGGAAGTCCGGGCGCAGCCGGTGCAGCCAGGCCAGCGCCAGCGCGGTCTTGCCCACGCCGCCCAGGCCGCTCACCGAGGCGAGGGCGGGATGGTCCTGCTGCGCGGCGAGGGCCCGGTGCCGTTCCAGGCGTGCCAGCTCAGCGGTGCGGTCGGTGAGCCGGACGGCGGGCGGAAGCTGCCACACCTTCTGGGGTTCGGGGTCCGGGGCATCGGTGCGGATGTTGATGTCGCCGTGCACGATCGCGGCCTGCACGCTGGGGCCGTGTACGACGCCGCTCACCTCGTTGTGGCCGCTCGGCTCCTGCCCCCGCACTCGTCCCCCACCCCCGACAGGTAAGCACCGTCTCCTGGAGATGAGTATTTCCGCGCGGGCACACCACAACCGGTATCGCGCGCACTACCGCCCCCGGAGCCTGTGACCTTCGTCGCCCACGCCCGCCACTCCGCCGGGAATCACCTGGGTCACTCGTACACGACGGTCACCGGCGCGTGGTCCGACCACCGCTCTTCATGCGTCGCCGCCCGCTCGACGATCCCCTTGACCGCCTTGGCCGCGAGCCCGGGCGTGGAGACCTGATAGTCGATCCTCCATCCGGTGTCGTTGTCGAAAGCCCGCCCCCGGTACGACCACCACGTGTACGGCCCCTCGACATCCGGATGCAGACCGCGTACGACATCGACGTACCCGCCCTCCGCCTCGTCGAAGACGCGGTCGAGCCACTCCCGCTCCTCCGGCAGGAACCCGGAGCTCTTCTGGTTGCCCCGCCAGTTCTTGAGGTCGGCCCGCTGGTGGGCGATGTTCCAGTCGCCGCACACCACGACCTCGCGCCCGTCGGCGGCGGCCCGCTCGCGCAGCCCCTTCAGGTGGGCGAGGAACTCCCCCATGAACCGGATCTTCTCGTCCTGCCGCTCGGTCCCGACCTCGCCGGAGGGCAGATAGAGGCTGGCGACGGTGACGCCGGGCAGGTCGGCCTCCACGTACCGCCCGCTGCCGTCGAACTCGGCGGACCCGAACCCGACCTGCACGCGGTCGGGTTCGCGGCGCGTGTAGAGGGAGACACCGGCGCGCCCCTTGGCGGCGGCGGGCGCGTGCACGACATGCCACCCCTCGGGCTGCCGTACGCCCTCCGGAAGCTGCTGGGGCTCGGCGCGCACCTCCTGGAGGCACAGCACGTCAGCGGACGTGTCCGCCAGCCACTCCACGAAGCCCTTCTTGGCGGCGGCCCGCAGTCCGTTCACATTCACAGTGGTCAGAGTCAGCACCCGGGCACGATACCGGCACACTGGACGGGCACACCGCGGGCCTCCCCCTCCACCTTCGCATAGAAGTACGATACTCGGCATGAATATACGTCCGGTCGCCTTCGACCACCCCGACGCCGTCAAGCTCAACGACCAGGTACAGGCCGAGTACGCCGCGCGCTACGAGGACGAGGGCGACGTGACCCCGCTCGACCCGTCCATGTTCGAGCCGCCGGCCGGCCTGTACCTGATCGCGTACGACGCTCAGGACCGTCCGGTGGCCACGGGCGGCTGGCGCTCCCAGGACGAGAACGACGAGGGCTACTCGGACGGCGACGCGGAACTCAAGCGCATGTACGTGATCGAGGAGGCCCGCGGCAACGGCCTCGCCCGCCGCGTCCTGGCGGCCCTGGAGGACGACGCCCGGGCGGCGGGCCGCACCCGCATGGTCCTGGAGACCGGCGACAAGCAGCCGGAGGCCATCGCCCTCTACCTCTCCAGCGGCTACGAGCCCTCCGCCAAGTTCGGCCACTACCGCTTCCACGAGGACAGCCGCTGCTTCGCGAAGGCTCTGTGAGCACAGCCGGGATCAGCCGAGCTTGTCGACGGCCTGGTAGTACGTCCAGGCCGTCGCGTCGCACGACGTCTTCTTCACGCCCGAGTACGTCGCGCAGACGCGCTTGAGGTCGGCGTAGAAGGCGTCGTCCAGGCGGGACTTGTTCGCGTCGAAGGAGCCGGCCGCCTTGTAGTTGCCGTAGCCGAAGTCATGGCGGACACAGGCGTTGGCGAACGGGAAGCCGAACGGGTTGTCCGGCGAGGCCGTGCAGTAGTTGGTGGACCAGTCGAAGCCGTAGGCGGTCCAGGCGCCCTGGTCGGCACGGGCGGCGTGGAAGGCGTTGGAACTGGCCGCGCTGGTCTGGGTCCAGCCACTGAGGACCGTGGCCTTGTCGGCGGGAGCCGCCGAGGCCGGGCCGGCCGGCAACAGGGCGGCGGTCAGGGCGAGGGCGGCGGTGGCCAGCGGGGCGAGGACGGCGCGACGGCGCATGGGATGTACCTCCGGCGGAAGGCGCGGGGCGGGCTGCTCCGACGGGGTCCGTCGAAGCGCCGCCAGCGTTCGCCGCGGAGTTACACCGGATGTATCCGGTGTCTATAGCCGCAGGCCGGGGCCGTGGGCCGCCCGGCCCGCCGACCGCCGGCCGCCAGCCGCCAGCCGCCGGGTGCTCGCCGGCCGCCGGGTGCCCGCCGATGGCCGGTGGGTGCCGGGTGCCGGGTGCCGGGTGTCAGTCGGACGTCGCTGGGGGGTGAAGCAGGCCGCCGAGTGCCACGCGGGTGGCTGCGTGCCGGATGGCCCGGGGCGCGGGTGGCCGGGTGCTGGGTGACCCGAAGCACGGGTGGCCGCGTGCCGGATGACCCGAAGCACGGGTGGCCGCGTGCCGGATGACCCGAAGCGCGGGTGATCGGGTGCTGGGTGACCCGGAGCCCGGGTGATCGGGTGCTGGGTGACCCGGAGCGCGGGTGGCCCGGGGCCCGGGTGGCCCGGGGCCCGGGTGGCCGCGTGCCTGATGACCCGAAGCGCGGGTGATCGCGTGCCGGGTGCCGGGTGGGGCGTCGCTCGGGGAACAGGCGGGCGGCACGCCTCGTGCTCGTATGCCGTTGCTCGTGAGCACGGGTGGCGCCCCGGGGCACACCCGTACGGCGCCCCGCCTCTCACGCTCGCAGGAACGCCAGCACCGCCAGGACTCTGCGGTGGGTTTCGTCCGCCGGAGGGAGGTCCAGCTTGGTGAGGATGCTGCCGATGTGCTTGCCCACGGCCGCTTCGGAGACGACGAGTTCCTGGGCGATCGCGCCGTTCGACTTGCCCTGGGCTATCAGGGCCAGGACCTCCCGCTCGCGCGGGGTCAGGCGGGCGAGCGGATCGCGGCGGCGGCGCAGGAGTTGGCGGACCACTTCGGGGTCGACGACGGTGCCGCCGTCCGCGACCTCGCTCAGGGCGTCGACGAACTCCTCGACCTGGCCTACGCGGTCCTTGAGCAGGTAACCGATGCCCGTTCCGTCGCCGGAGTCCAGCAGTTCGGACGCGTACGCCCGCTGAACGTACTGGCTGAGGACCAGGACCGGCAGCGCGGGCTGCTTCTCGCGCAGCCGGACCGCCGCGTGCAGACCCTCGTCCTGGAAGCCCGGCGGCATCCGCACGTCGGTGACCACGATGTCGGGACCGTGCTCGGCGACGGCGGCGAGCAGCGCCTGCGCGTCCCCGACGGCGGCCACCACCTCGTGGCCGCAACGGGTCAGGAGGCCGATGAGGCCCTCCCGCAGCAACACGCTGTCCTCGGCAAGGACTACGCGGAGCGATCGGTCCACTCGCAAGGAATCTCCACACGCAGCAGGGTCGGTCCACCCGGCGGGCTGGACAGGGCAAGTCTGCCATCGAGCACCGACACCCGGTCGGCGAGTCCGGTCAGTCCGCTGCCGTCGGCCGCGTCCGCGCCGCCGGTCCCGTCGTCACGCACCTCCAGGAACAGGCGCCCGTCGAGATGCCCGCCGGTCACCTCCGCACGGCTCGCCCCGCTGTGCTTGGCCACGTTGGCGAGGGCCTCGCAGACCACGAAGTACGCGGCGGCCTCCACTGCTTGGGACAGCCGCCCGGACAGCTCCAGGTCCACGTCGACGGGGACCGCGGAACGGTCGGCGGCGTCGGCGACGGCCGCCTCCAGGCCGTAGTCGGCAAGGACCTTGGGGTGGATGCCGTGGATGAGTTCCCGCAGTTCCCCGAGGGCCTTGCCCGCCTCGTCGTGGGCCTTGGCGAGTTGGTCGGTGAGCGGCCCCGGCGGGGCGTCGAGCCGGGCCAGGCCGAGTGTCATCGTCAGGGCGACGAGGCGCTGTTGGGCCCCGTCGTGCAAGTCCCGCTCGATCCGGCGCCGCTCGGCCTCGAAGGCGTCGACCAACCGGACGCGGGACCGGGCCAGTTCGGTGACCTTCGCGCCCAGATCGCCCTCCCTGGAGGCGATCAGGAGGCGGGTCAGCTCGGCCCGGGCCCCGGCCACGAACCCCAGGGCGTAGCAGCACAGCGCCAGCAGGACGAGGCCGAGCAGGGCGACCGCGGTGGCGGCCGGCCAGGTCGTGACCGTCCACTGCTTGAGCACCTTCGCCTCGCCGTCGCCGACCGTGGCCATCACCAGCGGGGCGGCCGTCATCGACAGCGGGAAGAGGAGACCGAGCGTGACCGCGAGGGCGTCGATCGGCCACAGCAGCACCCCGAACAGCAGCGCGTACGCCAGTTCGCGCCAGGTCGCCTGCTCCTGAAGCCGTGTCGTCAGCCATGACCACAGGCCCGGGGCGGTGGGCGCCCGGTGCTGGCCGGGCGCCGGGTCCCGGTCGACCAGGCGCAGCCTGCGCCGTTCCACGGCGGCCACCGGTATGCCGGCCAGTGCCGTGAGAACGAGGAGCGGAAGGCCCACCAGGACGACGGCGAGGACGCCGCCCACCAGGGCGACGGTCACGACGGTCACCAGGGCGGCGATGCCGGTGACCACACCGGTGAACAGGTACGCGATCGACCGCCACGGCCACGAGGACCGCAGGAAGTCGGGCCGGGTCATGGCCTGCCACACGTTGGGAGGGTGCATGGGCATCACCGTAGAAGGGGGCCGGCGGGCGCTGCCATGGGTCCAGGGGGTGGACCCGGGGTATGGCCGGCCCTACCCGGGGACGGGATGCGCCTGGTCAGAGGCCGTCCTGGGCGCGGCGGGCGGTCTCCGGGGCCGCTGTCGGAAGGCGTTCACGGGGGCACGGTGGCAGGGCTGCAGGGACTTGCCACCGCAGCCTGTTGCCATTTTGAAGGCACGATTCCGCCACCGTGTGGCGCAAACAATGGCATGAGATTCACGCTCCAGCGTTTCCATCGGCCACTGCCGCACGGGGCGGTCAGGGCCGCACAAGGGGGAGTCACGCATGGAATTCCAGCTTCTCGGTCCGGTTGAGGCGAGAGAGGGCACACAGCGCATCGCGCTCTCGGGCTCCAAGGTCCACACCGTGCTCGCCGCGCTGCTGCTCGCACGCGGCCGGGTCGTGGGGGACAGCCGGCTGAGTTCACTGCTGTGGGGGTGGGACCCGCCGGCCACGATGAACGCCCAGATCTACACGTACATATCGAGGCTCAGGAAGCTCCTGGGTTCCGACGTCGAACTGGTCCGCCGTCAGCCGGGCTACCAGCTGGTCGCCGAGGGCGCGCGCGTCGATGTGGTGGAGTTCGAGCGCCTGGACCGGCTCGGGCGGACGGCCCTGGAGGAGCGGCGGTTCCCGGAGGCCGGGGAGCTGCTGCGGCGGGCGCTCGACCTGTGGCAGGGGCCCGCGCTCGCGAACGTGACACCGCACCTCGCCGAGGCCGAGCTGCCGCAACTGGAGGAGTCCCGGGCGCGCACCCTGGAGCACCGCATCGAGGCGGATCTCGCGCTCGCCCGACACCAGCTGCTGGTGCCCGAACTGACCGGTCTGGTCGGTGAGTTCCCGGTACGGGAGCGGCTGCGCGCCCAGTTGATGACGGCGCTGTACCGCTGTGGCCGGCAGGCCGAGGCACTGCACACCTTCCACGAGGGCCGGACGGTCCTCGCCGAGGAACTCGGTGTCGACCCGGGTATCGACCTGACCACCACATACCAGGCGGTGCTGAGCGGCGAGTTGAGCCTGCTGCCGAAGCCGGCTCGACCGGTTGCCGTCCTCCCCGCCGCGCGACCGGCCACGCCGATGACGCTGCCGCCCGACATCGCCGACTTCACCGGGCGGGAGCGCGAGTTCACCGAGCTGTGCGCCCAGCTCACCCCGCCGCCGACGGGGCGGCGCTCCGGGTTCCACCCGCGCCGGCTGCTGATCACCGGGATGGCGGGGGTCGGCAAGACCGCGTTGGCCGTCCGGGTGGCGCATGCCGTCGCTCCGGAGTTCCCCGACGGTCTGCTGCACGCCCGGCTGCGCCACGGGAACGGAACGGTCAAGGACTCCGGTACGGTCCTCACCCAGCTGCTGCACTCGCTCGGCGAGCCGTCCGAGGAGCTGCTGTCCCAGGACGGGTCGCCGCTTCAGCTGGACGAGTTGATCCGCCGTTACCGCACCAGGACGGCCGGGCGCAGGCTGCTGATCCTGCTGGACGACGCGGCCAACGAGCTGCAGCTCGACGCGCTGCTGCCGGCCACCGTCGACGCCGCGGTGCTCGTCACGAGCCGCAGCAGGCTGTCCGCGGTGCCCGGCTCGCGCACCACCGCGCTCGACCCCATGGACGGCGCCGAGTCGCTTGCTCTGCTCGCGGTGATCGCCGGGGTCTCCCGGTTCGTCGTGGAGCCACAGGCCGCCCAGGAGATCTCCTCGGCGTGCTCGGGTCTGCCGCTCGCCCTGCGGATCGCCGCCACCCGGCTGGCCTCCCGGCCGCACTGGTCGGCGTCACGCCTCGCCGGGCGGCTGACCGATCCGGCGCGCCGGGTCGGGGAGTTGCGTGTCGGCGAGCTCGACCTGGCCCGGGTGTTGAGCGGAGCGCTGTGCCGACTCTCCTTCCAGGAGCGGCAGTCGGTGGCCGTGCTGGCGCCGCGCCGACGCACGTCGTTCACCGTGGCGGCCGCCGCCGCCGAGCTGGGCATGGGCGAAGGGCCGGCGGAGGAGTTGCTTGAGCACCTGGTCGAGGTGTCGTTGCTGGAGATGACCGGCATCGACTCGGCGGGAGAGCCCCGCTACCGGTTCCACGAGCTGGTACGACTCGCCGCCGCCCGGCTGCGGGAGCCCGCCGTGGAACGGCCTGTGCTCAGGGCCGGCTGAACCGGGCACCGGGCACGGGTCCGGCCCTGAGCACAGGCCGAGCCCGTACCGACCTACGGAAGCAACCGCCCGGGACAGCGGGCGGGCGGCGGTGCAGCCTCCTGTCACCGCAGCGTCCTGCCAGCCGCCGTGCCCGGCCGCGGCCCGTTTCCCGGAAAACAATGACTGGGCCGGACGTTCCGGTGGGCCTCGGCGCCCGACGGCACCGGCGTGGACCGGCGTGGACCGTCGTCGATACGGACAGGGAGAACCAGGAAACGTCATGGAGCTGCGGATTCTCGGCCCGGTGGAGGTCGGCAGGGGTGGTGAGCGGGTCACCTTGTCGGGCGCGAAGGCGCACTCGGTGCTCGCCGCGCTGCTCCTCGCCCGGGGCCGGGTCGTCTCCGACTCCCGGCTGAGCGAACTCCTGTGGGGATGGCATCCCCCCGCCACGGCGAGCGCCCAGCTCTACACCCATGTCTCCCGGGTACGCGGGCGGCTCGGAACCGATGTCGACATCGTGCGGAGGCCGGCCGGGTACGCGCTGCTGACCCGGGACTGCCACGTCGACCTGTTCGAGTTCGAACGGCTCGACCGGCTGGGCGGCCAGGCGCTCGCGGCGGGGACGTACGAGGAGGCGGGCGGCCTGCTGCGGGCCGCGCTGGGGCTGTGGCGCGGGCCCGCCCTGGCGAACGCGACGCGGGAACTGGCCGCCGCCGAGTGCCCCCGTCTGGAGGAGGCCCGGGCGCGTGTCCTGGAGAACCGGATCGAGGCGGACCTCGCGCTGGGCGGGCACCGGGCGCTGGTCGAGGAACTCACCGGGCTGGTCGCCGAGTTTCCGGTACGGGAACGGCTGCGCGTCCAGCTGATGACCGCGCTGTCGCGCTGCGGGCGTCAGGCGGACGCGGTCCACCTCTACCAGCAGGGGCGCTCGATACTCGCCGAGGAGTTGGGCATCGACCCCGGCAGCGTGCTGACGGACGCGTATCTGTCGCTGCTGCGCGGCGAACTCGGCCGCCCCCCGGCCACCACCGCGTCCGACTCCGCCCCCGTCCCCGTCTCCTCCCCCTCCCCTGCCGCACGCCGCTCGGCCCTCGGACCGGTGACGCTGCCGCCCGACCTCGTCGACTTCACCGGCCGCGAACGGGAGTCGGCGACCCTGCGAACCCTCCTGGCACCGGCCGCCGAACCGCACGTGACCCGGGGCGCGGAGTCCCGCCGTGTGCTGATCACAGGGCCGGCCGGTTCGGGCAAGAGCGCGCTGGCCGTGCGGGTCGCGCGGGACTGTGCCGGGCGTTTCCCCGACGGGATGCTGTACATCGGTCTGCGGCGGCGTGACGGTTCGCCCAAGGACGCCCGCGAGGTGCTCGTTCAGGTGCTGCGGGCCCTCGGGCCCCGGCGGGATTCCGCCCTCCCGGGAGACGGGCCCGCGCACGCGCCCGACGCCGTGGCCGAACTGCATGAACTGCATGAACTGGACGAACTCGTGCGGCTCTACCGGGTACGCGGTGCGGGGCGGCGGATGCTGCTGGTGCTCGACGACGCGCGGGACGACGCGCAGGTGGAGCCGTTGCTGCCCACGGCGGCCGGTGTGACCGTGCTGGTGACCGGGAGGGCGCCGCTCGCCTGCGTGCCGGGGGCGCGGACCGTACCGCTGGGAGCGCTCGCCCCTTCCGAGGCGCTCGCGCTGCTGGCCGCCGTCACCGGAGACGAGCGCGCCGCCGCCGATCCCCCGGCCGCCGCGCGGATCGTGGACGGTTGCGCGGGGCTGCCGCTCGCCCTGCGGATCGCGGGCGTCCGACTGGCGGCCCGGCCGCACTGGCCGGTCGCCCGGCTCGCCGATGCCCTGGCCGAGCCCGCGGACCGGCTCGCCGAGCTGCGGTTCGGCTCGCTGTCCGTGGCGGAGAGCGTACGAGGGGCCCTCGATCGAGTGCCGTACACGACCAGGCCCGTCCTCCGGCTGCTCGCCGGACTCGGCGGAGGGCTGTTCACCGCGGCGGCGGCCGCCCGGGCGCTGGGCGGACGCGAACGCGACGCCGAGCGCGAACTGGAGACACTGGTCGGCGCCGGGCTGCTGGAGTCGACCGGCGTCGACGGCCTCGGCCGACCGCACTACCGCCTCCTGCCCTTCGCCCTGCTGTACGCGCTGTCGTCCGCGGCCGGCCCCTCAGGTCAGCAGCAGCCGCGCTCCCCACGCCCGCACACCTGCCAGCGCGCTCAGCGCGTAGGCCGCCGCGGGCAGCAGGAGCAGGCCCAGGAGCGCCAGCGCGAAGGCGTGCGGGTAGGAGGTGACCATCCACTCCTTCAGCGCCATCGTGTACGTACCGTCCCCCGTGGTCGCCAGCAGGACGGGCGTCGCCAGGAGCCCCACCGGAACGGTGAGCGCGAAGACCACGGCCAGCAGGTCGAACGGCCACAGGAGGGTGGCGAACAGCAGCGTGTAGAGGAGCTCGCGCCAGGTGGCGCGCTCCCTGAGCCGGGCCAGCGCCCAGCCCCGTACGCCCGGGGCCGTGACGGGTGGGTGCGGGCTGAACGCCGTGCCCCGTTCGACGAGCCGCAGCCGGCGTCGCTCCACGGCCCCCACGGGCAGCCCCGCGAGAGCCACCGCGACCAGCAGCGGCAGTCCGACGAGAACCACCGACAGCGCGCCGCCCACGGCGAGTCCCGCCGTCACGGCGACGAGCGCGGGCACGCCCACCAGGCAGCCGCTCAGCAGATACGCGACGGACCTCCAGGGCGTGGAGGACAGGAGGAACATCCGGCCGCCGAGGGCGTACCACATCGTTGTCTTTGCCATGTCCTCACCGTAGAAAGCCGACAACGTCCCTGCCCAGCAGGCCAGTTCTACCTTCGGGGTAGCCCTGGCCATACCCCCAAGACTCGGCTGCGCCGCAATGTGCCGCACCCCCGTTCCACGGTTTCGTGGAGTCATCACCACGGGGCGCCGCCACAGCGGAGCCGAACCGAGTCCCACGGGAGCGCAGATGCCGGCCGACGAGAACACACCGTGCGACCCCCGCCCCGCCCTCACCCGGGCCGCGGGCCGGCTGCCGTCCGGCACGGACGAACTGACCGTGGTCTTCTCGGGGCCCCTGCCGGGCACCGCGGACACGCGGTCCGTCGTGCCGGCCAGGGTCGTCGGCCGGATGTGGGTGGCCCAGACCCCGGGGGCGTACGAGCGCGTCTCGTACCGGACGCGGGGCGGTCACATCACCCGGCTGCTCGGCTGATCCGGCACACGCACGACCGCGGAGGTCGTCACCCGACTCCGCCGGGACCGCCCCGCACGACACCATGACACTGAAGAAGAAGAGGCCCCAGTGAAGCAGCGCACCCGCACCGCCACCACGTCTTCCCGCGTCGCCGGCACGGCCAGGACCGTGGCGCTGTGCGCCGCTCTCGCCGCGGCCGGATCGATGCTGACCGCCTGCGGCGGCGAGGACGACGAGAAGTCCACCAGCAGTTCCTACACCGTCGACGGCCGGATCACCGCGCTCTCGGTGACGACACCGGGCGGCAGCATCGAGGTGGTCGCCGGGGACGGCGACCAGGTGAAGGTCACCGAGAGGATCCGCTACACCGGCGACAAGCCGAAGCCCGAGCACACCACCAGCGGCGGCACCCTGTCACTGCTGCCCGGCGACGACTGCGGTCCCGCGGGCGGACCGAGCAAGTGCAAGGTCAGCTACCGGGTGGAGGTCCCCAAGGCCGTTTCCGCCGTGCTGGACAGCTCCGGCGGTGACGTCACGGTGACCGGTCTGGCCGGGGCGATCGACGTGAAGGCGGCCGGGGGCAGGGTGCGTGCCGACGACGTGGCCGCCACCACCCTGCGGGTGTCGGCGCAGGGCGGCAGCGTGCAGGCGGGCTTCACCTCGGCGCCGTCCAGTGTCGACGTCGACACCAAGGCCGGCGACGTGACGGTGCGGGTGCCCAACGAGGCGTACGCCGTGGACGTGTCCGCCAAGGGCGGCAGCGAGAACGTCGGGGTGCGCACGGATCCCGCGTCGGCCCGGAAGATCACGCTGAACACGGAGGGCGGGAGCGTCCGGCTGACGACGGCGGCCTGACGGACCGCGCGAAGGGCCCGGCGCCTGAGGCACCGGGCCCTTCTCCGTCGTCTCCTCAGCGGCCGGACGGTTCCGCCATGGCCACCGCGATCCGCCGCGGGCCGGTGAACGGCTCGCGGGCGTGCGCGGCGCGCATGTTGTCGACGACCAGGACGTCGCCGAGCTCCCAGTCGAAGCGCGTGGAGGCGGCACGGTAGGCGGCACGCAGCTCGTCCATGACGGCGTCGGGGATCGTCCCGCCGTCGCCGTAGTACGTGTTCGTCGGCAGGTCCTCGTCGGGGAAGATCTCCCGCAGGCCCTCCCGGACCTCGGGGGCGAGGGAGGTGACATGGAAGAACGTGGCGTGGTTGAACCACACACGGTCGCCGGTCACCGGATGCGTGTGCACGGCCTGCCGTACGGCCGTGGTGCGCAGACCGCCGTCGGGCCGCCAGTGCACCTCGAGCCCCTTGTCCCGGCAGTACGCGGCGACCCGGTCGCGGTCGTCGGTGGCGAAGGTCTCCTGCCAGGGCACGCCGAAGTCCGCGTGGAAGTTGCGCACCACGCGCCAGCCGCGCCGCGCGAACTCGTCGCGCAGGGCGGGATCCAGACCGCGGTACACCTGCCGGATGTCGGCGAGCGGGGTCGCGCCCAGGGTGTCCGGGGCGCCGAGGCAGGCGAAGTACAGCGTCAGCGGCCAGGCCGCCTGGTACGAGTTCTCGTTGTGCAGGAAGATCTCCTCGTCCGCCGGATAGTCGGTCGAGGTGTACACCTGGCCGGTGATGGTGGAGCGTGGTGACGACCGCTCGGCGTAGGTGAGAGGGGCGCTGCCGGAGAAGGCCCGCACCGTGCGGTCCAGGCCCTCGGCGCCTCCCGAGTCGAAGCCGCGCAGCAGCACGGCGCCGTGCTCGGTCAGCTGCTCCCGCAGTTCCGCGCGGTGTGCGGCGATGTGGTCCTGGACCGGGCCCGAGCCGATGACGCGGGCGGCAAGGGAGCCCCGCAGCGGGCCCGTCTCGGTGATGGTCATGTGGTGACTGCTCCTTCGGGGACGTGCGGGGCCCGGACGTGCCGGGTTCGGGGGCCCTCGTCGTCGCGCAGGACCACGGGGCCGGTGCTGCCCGCCTCGCGGGCCAGCGCGGCGAAGAGGTGGGGCGCGGCGGGCAGGTCCTGGACCAGCCAGTCCGTGGGCCCGGTCGGTTCCTCGTGCCGTACGGGCACAAGGCCGTCCCGCTCGGGGCGTACGTCGACGGAACGCAGGTCGGCGACGATGCCGACGCCACTCGCCTTGACGACGGCCTCCTTGCGGGTCCAGCAGCGGAAGAACGCGGCCGTCCGCTCGGCGTCGGTGCGCTGCCGGCGCAGATGACGCAGTTCGGAGTCCGACATCACCAGCTCCGAGGAGCCGTCCACGTCGAGGCTGCGCGCGTCCTCCAGGTCCACGCCGACCTGGTGGCCCGCGGTCACGGCCAGGATCCAGTAGGGCCCCGACCGCGAGAGGTTGAAGTCGAGCCCGGTCGCCGGTGACATCACCCGGGGTCGCCCGTGTGCGGGGTGCTCGCAGCGCGGGCAGGGGTGGCGTCCGAACCCGATCGCCTCGGGCGGTGTGCCGAGGTAGCGGGCGAGGATGCGGCGCAGGGCGGCGTGGGCACCCGCGTAACGGGTGCCCACGTCCTGGGATCTGCGCCGCACGATGAGGAGTTCCTCTTCGGACAGCAGTGCCGCGTCCCGGGGGTCGAGCAGGTCGGCGGACCTGCCCCGCCAGACGTGCACGGCGCCGCTGTCGAGGAGCGTTCGGTACTCGGCGCTCATCGGCCGGCCCCCTTCGCGGTCAGTCCGACATGGCGACGAGCACACGGCGGTCGCCGGTGAAGGGACGCCGGCCGTGCGCCAGCAGCACGTTGTCGATGAGCAGGACGTCCCCGCGGCGCCAGTCGACGTCGACGGCGGCGTCGAGGCCCCGGTCGCGGATCTGCTCCACGTACGCGGCCGGGATGGGCGAGCCGTCGGCGAACGTCACCGTCTGCGGCAGCTCGTCCTCGGGCAGGATCTGCGCGAGGGCCGCCGCGGTGTCGTCGCCGAGGCCCGCGGGGTGCCACTGGTCGGCCTGGTTGAACCACACCTCGGCGCCGGTGACCGGGTGGCGGGTGGTGGAGGGGCGTACGGAGCTGATCCGGATGCCGCCGTCCGCCTTCCACTCCCACGACGCGCCGGTGCCGTCGAGGAACTCCTCGACGGCCGCGCGGTCGGTGGTCTCGAAGGTGTCCTGCCAGCTCTTGCCGAGGCCGTAGCCGTCGTGCAGGTTCTGCAGATAGCGCACGCCACCCGCGAAGGCGTCCCGCACCTCGGGGTCGAGCACCTCCAGCCAGCGGGCGGCGTCGACGACCGGGGTGGCGCCTCCGCCGCCCGGCTGGATCTCGCAGTAGAACGCGAGCCTGGCGGGCCAGGCGTGGGCGTAGCTCATCTCGTTGTGCATGGAGATGGTGAACTCCCGCGGGTACTCCGTCGACGTGTAGACGTTGCTGCCGACCTTGGTGCGCGGCGAGTTGCCGTGCACGTAGGCGAGCCGGTTGGGCAGCAACAGGTCGAGGACCGGGTCGAGTTCGTCCCGGGAGACGTCGAATCCGCGGAACACCAGCCCCTTCTCCTGCGTGAGCAGCTCGGCGAGGCCGCCGTCCCCCAACTCGCGCAGGCGGCCGACGAGTTCCTCGGAGCCGCCGACTCCCTCGGCCTCCATCTCCAGTGGCGTCCAGGTCCTCATATACGTCATCGTCAGCTTCCTTTCGGTGATGAGAGTTTCGGTGCGGGGCACATGGGCGAGCTATGTATTCGCTATACCGGCACGGTGAGGTGCGTCTTCGCGGCGGGCGCCGGCCCGCCGACGTCCGCCAGCCGCCGTCCCAGCTCGGCGAGCAACTCGCCCTCGCGGGGCACGAGGTAGAAGTGGTCCCCGTCGAAGGCGCGCAGTGAGAACTCGCCGGACGTCGTCAGTTCGGCCCAGGCCAGGACGTCCTCGCGGACGCAGCCGTGGTCCTCGGTACCGACGTACGCCGTGATGGGTGCGCGCACGGGCACGGGTGCGGCGGGCCGGTAGGTCTCGATCAGCCGGTAGTCGGCGCGCAGCGGCGGCAGCAGCAGCTCCCGCAGCTCCGGGATGTCGAAGGCCTCCGAGCCCAGGTCGCCCAGGGAGCGGATGCCGGCGATCAGCGTGTCGTCGTCGGTGTCGTGCAGGCCGCTGCGCTTGGCGTGGTGGGGGGCGGCCCGCCCGGAGACCAGCAGCCGCACCGGGCCGGTGCCGTGCCGGGCCTCCAGGCGCACGGCGACCTCGTAGGCCACGGAGGAGCCCATGCTGTGGCCGAAGAACACCAGGGGCAGGTCGAGTCGGTCCGTGAGGGCGTCGGCGATCCGGTCGGCGAGTTCGTCCATCGACTCGACGCACGGTTCGGCGAGCCGGTCCTGGCGGCCCGGGTAGCGGACCGCGAGCAGTTCGACGTCGGGGGGCAGCAGGGGCGGCCAGCCGTGGAAGAGCTGGGCCGTGCCGCCCGCGTGGGGGAAGCCCACCAGGCGCAGGCGCGGCGCGGCGGTCCTCCGGTAGCGGCGGAACCAGGTGTCGGTGTCGGCCCGTGCGGTCACGACTGGGGTCAACGGTCCTCCTCCTTCGGGATCGGTCGGTGAGGGACGGGGCCGGCGGGCCGGGGGAGGCCGGGGGTCAGTCGAGGAGGCCGGGCTCGGTGCGGCGGACGTGGTCGTACAGGGGCTGGAAGTTCATCCAGCCGATGAGGTCGTCGCCGACCTCGCGGTAGGTGTGCAGGGCGTTCTCGTGGCTGATGTGCACGACAGGACCGGCTGCCTTCGCCAGCAGTTGCACCTGGCAGGAGCGCTCCATCGTGATGAACCACCAGGCGGCCGCGTCGACGGTGTCGCCGACGGTCAGCAGTCCGTGGTTGCGCAGGATCAGCGCCTTGTGCGGGCCCAGCGCCGTGGCGAGTCTGCGGCCCTCCTCGATCTCGGTGACGGGGCCCGTGTAGTCGTCGAACAGCGCGTGGTCCTGGTAGAAGGCGCACACGTCCTGGGTGAGCGGCTCGAGGAGTTCCCCGAGGGCCGACAGGGCACGTCCGTACGTGGAGTGCGTGTGCGCGGCGGCCACCACGTCGGGCCGGGCCTCGTGGATCTGCGAATGGATCGCGAACGCCGCCCGGTTGACGTGGTATCTGCCCTCCACCACCCGGCCCTCGCTGTCGACGAGGAGCAGGTCGCCGACGCGGACGTGCTTGAAGGACAGGCCGAAGGGGTTGACCCAGAAGTGGTCCTCAAGCTCCGGGTCGCGGGCGGTCACGTGTCCCGCGTTGCCCTCCTCGAAGCCGAACCTGCCGAAGACGCGCAGCGCCGCGGCCAGCCGTTCCTTGCGATGGGAGCGCTCCTCTTCCAGGGTGTCGAAGAGGGGCGGGGCACTGAGGACGGGAGAGTCGCTCACCGGGGTGCTCCTTCCGGTCGTTCGGTGACGGTGGGGGGCGGGTCGGCATCGGTGCGCGGCTCGCCGGCTCCGGCCGGGGTGTCCTCGGCGCGCAGGGCGGGGCTGAGCGCGGCGAGCGCGGCGAGCAGGGCCATGACGCCGCCGACGAGGAGGACGGAGCGGGTGGTGCCCCAGGCGGCCAGCAGGAGGCCGCCGCCGAGCGAGCCGAGGGCGTTGGTGCCGGAGCCGACGAGGTTCGCGGTGGCGGCGACCCTGCCCTGCATGGCGTCCGGGGTGACGCGCACCTGGTAGACCCCGGCGGCCACGTTGAACACGGCGCCCACCAGGCTCGTCCCGGCGAACAGGGCGCCGAGCGCGAACGGTTCGCGGACCAGGGCCATGGATGTCATCAGCGCCGCCCAGGCGGTGGCGCCGCCGACGAGGATGGTGCGCTGGCTGAGCCGCTTCAGCCACCAGCCGCCGCTCAGCGCGCCGAGCATGCCGCCTACTCCGCTGAGGACGACGACGATGGACAGGGTGGCCGGAGAGCGCCCCTCCTCCTTGATCATCAGGATCAGGGCGAGGCTCAGGACCTGGAAGAGCACGTTGCTGCCGGCGACGATGCCGAGTGCGGCGCGCAGGAAGCGCTGCCGCCACAGCCACCGCATGCCCTCGGCGACTTCGGCGCGCAGCCGTCCGGGCCGGGCGGTACGTTCCGCCTGGAAGTCCTTCCTGATCAGCAGCAGCGAGCCGAGTGACACGAGGTAGCCGACGGCGGCGAACAGGAACGGCGCCCAGCGCACCAGGGAGTGCAGCAGGATGCCGCCCGGCTGGCCGACCAGGCCCGCGGCCCGGCCGCGGGCCTCGTTGCCGGCGAGCGCGGCGGGCAACTGGACGGCGGGCACGACATTGCGTACGGCGCCGCGTTCGGCGAGGCGGTAGAAGACGTTGAGGGACGACTCGACGAACGCGACGGCCGCCAGGAGCGGTACCGACACCGTGCCGGACAGGACCACCGCGGCGGCCGTGCCCAGGGCGGCGAACCGGCCCGCCTCGCAGACGATCATGAGTCGCCGCCGGTCCCAGCGGTCGACGAGGGCTCCGGCCGGAAGCTGGACGAGCAGCAGCGGCAGCAGTGCCGCGAACGACACCAGGGACGTGGCGAGCGGCGAGCCGGTGTGCCAGAGCACGATCAGCGGGTACGCGGCGGCGCTGACCCGGCTGCTGAGAAAGGACGCGGCGGCGCCCGACCACAGCAGCCGGAAGTCGCGGTTGCGGCGCAGCGGCGGCGGACCGACGTCGCTCTCGGTCGGCGGGGCCTTGTCCACGACGCTCACGGGCGGGTCTCCGGGGCTGTGCCGGCCGTGCGGCACCACTCCAGGACCGCCATCGCGCTGTGCATCTTGTTCTCGGCCTGGTCGAAGGCGATGCTCGCCGGACCGTCCAGGACCTCCGCGGTGACCTCGTCGCCGCGGTGGGCCGGGAGGTCGTGCAGGAACACCGCCTTGGGGCTGTTCCGCCACAGGCCGGCCGTCACCTGGAACGGTGCGAACAGCCGGCGCCAGTCCGCGTCGGGCTTGCTGGTGCCGGTGGTCTGCCAGCGGCTGGTGTAGACGGCGTCCAGGTCCGCGGGCAGGTCCGCCATGTCGTGGCGCTCGCGCAGGACGGCGCCGTGCCGGGCCGCGTGTGCCCGGGCCCTGGTGCGTACGGATTCGGTGAGGCCGTATCCCGGCGGGGTGCGCAGTTCGAGCTCGACGCCGGGGAACCGGGTCAGGGCGAGTGCGAGGGCGGCCGCGGTGTTGTTGCCCTCGCCGACGTACAGCACGCGCAGGCCTTCCACCCGGCCGAAGCGGCCGTAGAGCGTGGTCAGGTCGGTGAGCGCCTGGGTGGGGTGTTCGTCGGCGCTCATCGCGTTCACGACGGACATCCGGTCCTGTGCCGTCCAGGCCCGCATCTCGGCGGGGTCGCCGGCGGTGCGGGCCACCAGCACGTCGAGCATCCGGGACATGACGCGGCCGGTGTCCTCGTTCGTCTCCCCGGTGTTGAGCTGGAGGTCCCCGGGTCCGTACGCGATGATCTGCGCGCCGAGCCGCAGGGCGCCGCTGGAGAAGGCGGTCCGGGTCCTGGTGGACGTCTTGCTGAAGTAGATGCCGGCGATCTGCCCGGCCAGCGGCCGTACCGGGCCGGCCTCTCCCGCCGAGAAGGCGGCGCCGCGCCGGACGAGGGCGTTGAGGTCGTCGTCTGTGAGGTCGTCGATGGATATCAGGTGGCGCATGAGGGTGTCCTTCCGGTGGGTCTGCGCGGGTGGTCAGGCGGACCAGGCCGAGGCCAGCTGTCCCGAGCCGAAGGTGGCGTCCTGCGCACGCAGCGCGGCGGCGACCGGCTTGAGGACCTCGCGGCCCGACTCGCTGTTGGTCAGGGCGACGAATCCGGAGCCCGTGCCGGTGCTGACGATGAGCATGTTGCGGTAGCCCTGCGGCTCGCCGCCGTGTCCCACCTCCAGGTCGGGGGCGACTCCGTCGACCACGGCGCCCAGTCCGTAGAAGCCGTCGTCGCCGACGGTGAGCATCTGCTCGGCCAGCGGCTTCGACAGCAGTCCGTAGGGCTCGCCGCGGTAGGCACGGCGCAGTTCGACCGCCACCTTCGCGAGGTCGCCGGCCGTGGACCACAGGCCCGAGGAGGCCAGTTGCGGACGCACGCGCCAGCCGCCGTCGACCGGCCGGCCGGCGCTGTCGTGTCCCGTGGCGGCCGGACGTCCCGAGGCCCCCGGGAGGTCCTGCTCGAAACCGCTGGACGCCATCCGCAGCGGCTCAAGGACCAGTTCCCGCAGCAGCGGGGCGAAGGCGGTGCCGGTGGCGTCCTCCAACAGCTGCTGGATCACCGAGTAGTTGGTGTTGGCCAGCTTGAAGGCACCGCCGGGCGGTTGCTCGGCGTGCACCGGCGGAGTGTCCAGCGGGGGCCGGCCGGTGAGCAGGTCGAGCACCGTGGGCATCGGTTCGCCCGGCAGGTAGCCGGCGTTGCCCACGACGGTCAGGCCCGAGCGGTGGCTCAGCAGGTGCCGCAGGGTGACCCGGGCGGGCGCGCCCGAGGGTGCGGTCACCTGCCAGGACGTGAGGTACGTGTTGACGTCCTCGTCGAGGTCGAGGCGGTCCCGGTCCACCAGGCGCAGTACGCCGAGCGCGGTGACCAGCTTGCTGATCGACCCGGCCTGGAACAGTGTCTGCGGGGTGACCGCCTCCGTGGAGCCCGCGGCGAGCACGCCGTAGGCCTGGATGCCCGCCACCTCACCGTCCCGGATCTGCGCGACGGCCGCTCCGGGCACGTGGTGTTCCGCCATCCCCGGCAGCAGCTGCGGGGAGAGGGCCCCGGGCCGGGACCCGGTACGGGCGGCGGGCCGGGTCTTCGCCGCCTGTGCGTCGACCGCGGCGGCGAGTTCGGTGAGGGTCTGCGTCTCGTAGAGCATCCGCAGCGAGATCGGCAGGCGCTGCTTGCGGGCCGCCGCCATCACCTTGATGATCAGCATCGAGTGGCCGCCGCGGTCGAAGAAGTTGTCGTCCGCCGCGATGTCCTCGACGCCGAGCAGCTGCGACCAGATCGCGGCGAGGGTCTTCTCGGTCCCGGTGGCCGGGGCCTTGAACTCCTTCTCGTCGGTGCCGGTTCCCCGGTCGGGCGTGGGCAGGGCTGCGCGGTCGATCTTGCCGTTGGCGTTGAGGGGCAGGGCGTCGAGGGGGGTCAGCGTGGCCGGGATCATGTAGTCGGGCAGCCGGGCGGCGAGGTGCTCGCGCACCGCGTCGGCGGCGACCGCGGCGGGTGCGTAGTAGGCGGCGAGCTGTTTGTCGCCGGTCGGGCCGTCCAGCGCGGTCACGTGGGCGTCGCGGATGTCGGGGTGGCCGGCGAGGACGGCCTGGATCTCGCCGAGTTCGACGCGATAGCCGCGGATCTTGACCTGGTCGTCGATCCGGCCCAGGAACTCCACGTTCCCGTCCGCGAGTTGGCGCACCAGGTCACCGGTGCGGTACAGCCGCGCGCCGGCGGTGGTGGCGTACGGGTCGGGCACGAACCGCTCGGCGGTCAGGTCCGGACGGTTCGCGTATCCGCGCACCACACCGGTGCCGCCGACATACAGTTCGCCGGTGACCCCGACCGGCACCGGCTGCAAAGCGGCGTCCAGGACGTACGTCGTCATGTTCGGCAGCGGACGCCCGATCGGCAGCACATCGGCACCGGTGTCCTGCGGGACCTCGTAGACGGTGGTGCCCACCGAGGCCTCGGTCGGCCCGTACTCGTTGATCAGCCGCACCTCCGGAGCCAGTGCCCGCCAGCGCTCCAGCGTCGCCCGGGTGAACGCCTCCCCCGCCACCACCAACACGGGCGCCAACGCGGCGGCCTGCTCGGGTGTCAACTGCTGGGCCAGGATGTCGAGATGGCCCGGGGTGAGCTTGACGAAGCTGAACGGGGCGCCCTCCGTGAGCCGTTCGCCGAGGTCGGCCGGGCTCGCGTCCTGGCTGACGGTGTGCACGGTCTGGCCGGTGACCAGGGGTGCCCACAGGTTGGGAACAACCAGGTCGAAGGCGACCGAGGAGAACAACGGGGCGCCTCCCTCACCCTGCGAGGCCAACTCCCGCGCGGCCCAGGCGACATGGTTGGCCAGACCCCGGTGCGGGACCTCGACGCCCTTCGGCGTTCCCGTCGAACCGGAGGTGAAGATCACGTACGCCAGCCGGTCCAGGTCCTCGGACCTCGCCGGGGCCGTCGCCGGCAGTGCGGCGAGTGCTTCGCCGTCCGGCAGGCCGGTCAGCGTCACGTGCGCTCCCGCCGCCTCGCGCATGGCGGTGACGCGGTCGGCCGGGTAGGACAGGTCTACGGGCACGTAGGCGCCGCCCGCCTTCCAGACCGCCAGTAGAGCGGTCAGCAGGTCCGGGCCGCGGTCCAGCCGGACCAGGACACGCGACTCGGC